>NZ_JBEGDJ010000006.1:0-131157 GCF_040191335.1 Nocardioides sp. YIM 152588
CCGGCCCCGGCTTCGACCTCCACGCCGCCACCGCCCACCTGCGCGCGACCATGCCGGCCGCGCTGGTGCCGCGGCTGGCCGTCGTCGACGACATCCCGACGCGGACCTCCGGCAAGGTCGACCGGGACGCCCTGCCGTGGCCGCTGGCCGGCCCGTCCGGCGGGGGCGCCGCGGGCGCCGACCTGCACGGCACGATGGCCCGGATCGCGGAGGTCTGGGAGCAGGTGATCGGCGCCGGCCCGGACGGCCCCGGCACCGACTTCTTCGACCTCGGCGGCGGCAGCCTCACCGCCGCGCAGGTGGTCACCATGCTGCGTGCCGACCACCCCGAGCTCACCGTCGGCGACGTCTACGCCAACCCGACCGTGGCCGAGCTGGCCGGGTTCCTCGACGCGCTGGACAGCCAGGCGCCGGCGCGGCAGAAGCGCAAGGTCGCGCCGATCCCGCCCAAGTCCCAGGTGGCGCAGGCGCTGGCCGTCCCGGTGCTGCGCCTCTTCGCCCTGCCGCGCTGGCTGGCCTGGGCCGCGCTCGGCTCGCGCCTCGCGCACGACCTGTACGACGTCTCCTGGGTGCCCGCGCCCTCGTGGACCTGGGTGCTGCTCGGCCTGCTGCTCTTCGTCAGCCCGCCGGGCCGGATCCTGGTCGCGGCGGCGGCGATCCGCGCCACGCTCGCCGGGATCACCCCCGGCGACTACGCGCGCGGCGGCAAGGTCCACCTGCGGCTGTGGGCCGCGGAGCGGATCGGCGACCAGGTCGGTGCGGTCAGCCTGGCCGGCGCCCCGTGGCTGCCGTGGTACGCGCTGCTGCTCGGCGCCCGGATCGGGTTCAACGCCGACCTGCACACGCTGCCGCCGGTCACCGGCAACCTGCGGGTCGGCAAGGGCGCCTCGATCGAGCCCGAGGTCGACCTGTCCGGCTACTGGATCGACGGCAACACGCTGCACCTGGGCACGGTGGTGATCGGCAAGCGGGCCCGGATCGGCACCCGCTCCATGCTCGGCCCCGGTGCGGTCGTCGGCGACGACGCCGAGGTGGCGCCGGGCTCCGCGGTCTTCGGGACGGTGCCCGAGGGCGAGTTCTGGAGCGGGGCGCCGGCGGTGCGGATGAGCCGCAGCGCGCGCGGTCCCTGGGACGACCGGCCGCGCGCGAGCCGCGGCTGGTCGACGGCGTACGGCGCCCTCGCGCTGCTGCTCGGGTCCCTGCCGGTGCTGGCGGTGGTGATCACCGCCGCCCTGCTGCTGGCGCTGGCCGACCCGGCCGCCAGCGACGGCCCGGGGGACCTGGCCTGGCTGCTGGTCCCGGGCACGCTCATCGGGTGGCCGGTCCTCGCGGCGCTGGTGCTGCTCGTGGTCCGGGCCCTCGGCGCCGGGCTGGAGCCGGGCGCGCACCCGGTCCGCAGCCCGCAGGCCCTGCGGGTGTGGGGCACGATCCGGGTCCTCGACGAGGCCCGCACCTGGCTGTTCCCGCTCTACAGCTCCCAGCTCACCCCGATCTGGCTGCGCCTGCTCGGCGCCCGGATCGGCAAGGACGTGGAGGCGTCGACGGTGCTGATGATCCCGTCGCTGTGCCACGTCAACGACCAGGCGTTCCTCGCCGACGACACCCTGATCGGCGGCTACGAGCTCGGCGGCGGCTGGCTGCGCGCCGAGCGGGTCAAGGTCGGCAAGCGCGCGTTCGTCGGCAACTCGGCGATGGCCGCGCCGGGACGCAAGGTGCCCAAGCGGTCGCTGGTCGCCGTGCTCTCGGCGGCGCCCCAGCGCAAGACGATCCAGGCCGGGGAGTCCTGGCTGGGCAGCCCGCCGGCGCCCCTGCGCCGGGCCGAGCAGGAGGGCAGCGACGAGCGCACCTACGCGCCGCCGACCCGGCTCAAGGCGGCCCGGGCGGCCTGGGAGGTGGCCCGGCTGCTGCCGGTGCTGCTGGCCGTCGCCCTCACCGCGCTGGTCGCGGTCGCCGCGGTGCGGGTGTGGGAGGCCGACGGGGTGGTCGCCGCGGCGGTCGCCCTGGCGCTCGGGCTCGTCGTCGGCGGCGCCCTCGCGGCCCTGGTCGCGGTCGGCGCCAAGTGGCTCCTGATCGGTCGGGTCGACCAGGGCAGCCACCCGCTGTGGAGCTCGTTCGTGTGGCGCAACGAGCTGGCCGACACGTTCGTCGAGGTGCTCGCCGTGCCCTGGTTCGCGGGCCTGGCGACCGGCTCCCCGCTGCTCAACGCCTGGTTCCGGGCGATGGGCGCGAAGGTCGGCCGCGGGGTCTGGTGCGAGACCTACTGGCTGCCCGAGGCCGACCTGGTGACGCTCGGCGACGGCGCCACCGTCAACCAGGGCAGCGTCGTGCAGACCCACCTGTTCCACGACCGGCTGCTCGCCACCGACCGGGTGAGCCTGCTGGCCGGAGCCACCCTCGGCTCCAACTCCGTCGTGCTGCCCGCCGCCGGTATTGGGCGGCACGCTACGGTCGGCCCGGTGTCCCTGGTGATGAGAGGCGAGAGCGTGCCCCACAAGACCCGCTGGATCGGCAACCCGATCGGACCCTGGGTCGAAGACTGATGCCGAACTCGCTGCCGACCGCCGATCCCTACCTGCCCGGCCACGGCGACCCCGCCTACCGGGTCCACCACTACGACCTCGACCTCGGCTACGCCGTGGACGGGAACCGCCTCGACGGCACCGCCGTGCTCGACCTGGAGGTCCTCGAGCCGACCCGCCGGATCGTGCTGGACCTGATCGGCCTCGGCGTCGGCAAGGTCCGGCTCACCGGCGCCAAGATGCGGCGGTTCGACCACCGCGGCGGGCGCCTGGTGCTGACCCTGGCCGCGGAGGCCGCCGCCGGCACCCGGATGACCGCCACGATCCGATACTCGGGCAAGCCGGCGCCGGTGATCGACGCCCACCACGGCGACGCCGGCTGGGAGGAGCTGACCGACGGCTCGATCGTCGCGGCCCAGCCGCACGGGGCGCCCACCTGGTTCCCGTGCAACGACCGCGCGGGCGACAAGGCGACCTACCGGATCGTGGTCACCGCGCCGACCGGCTACTACGTGGCCGCCAACGGCGAGCTGACCGAGCACCGGCGCCGCGGCAGCGGCGAGACCTGGACCTACGACATGGACCGCCCCATGTCGACCTACCTGGCGACCGTGCAGATCGGCCGCTACCGGGTGCGCGAGCACTGGTCGGCCGAGGGCGCGCCGCCGGTGCGCACCGTGATCCCCGAGGGCCTCAACCCCGGGGTGCTGGAGGGCTGCTTCGACCAGCAGCCGGAGATGATGGCCGCCTTCGAGCGCTGGTTCGGGCCCTACCCGTTCACCTCCTACACCGCCGTCGTGACCGCGGACGACCTGGAGATCCCGCTGGAGAGCCAGGGGCTGTCGACGTTCGGCCGCAACTTCTGCTCCAGCGACTGGTCGCAGGTGCGGTTGATCGCCCACGAGCTGTCCCACCAGTGGTTCGGCAACGCCGTCACCCTGGCCCGGCAGCGCGACATCTGGCTGCACGAGGGCTTCGCCTGCTACAGCGAGTGGCTGTGGTCGGAGGAGAGCGGCGGGCCGCGCTCCTGCGACGGCTGGGCCCGCCACCACCACGCGCGGCTCGCGTCCGCCGACCAGGATCTGCTGCTGGTCGACCCCGGGCCGGACCTGATGTTCGACGACCGCGTCTACAAGCGCGGCGCGCTGGCCGTGCACGCGGTGCGCCTCGCGGTCGGGGACGAGGCGTTCTTCGACCTGCTGCGCGGCTGGGTGGAGCGGTACGCCGGCGGCTCGGTCACCACCGAGGACTTCCTGGCGTTCGCGGGGGAGTCGACCGGCGCCGACGTCGCGGCCCTGCTCGCCCCCTGGCTGAACGAGACCGCGCTGCCGCCGTACCCGCGAGTCGGCACAAACTGACGGCCCCAAGGGCGCGAGTCGGCAGAAACTCCCTGCCGACTCGGCCCGAAAAGCAGCGAGTCGGCAGAAACTGACTGTCAGTTTCTGCCGACTCGCGCTCAGGCGGGAGGGCTCAGGCCCAGCGCTCCTCGCGCGGGACGAAGTCCAGCGTGCGCTCGCCCGTGTAGATCTGCTTCGGCCGGGCGATCTTCTGCTCCTTGTCCTGGACCAGCTCGAGCCACTGGGCCAGCCAGCCGGGGGTGCGGCCGATCGCGAACAGCACGGTGAACATCTCCGGCGGGAACTGCAGCGCCTCGTAGATGAGCCCGGAGTAGAAGTCGACGTTCGGGTAGAGCTTGCGCTTGACGAAGTACTCGTCCTCGAGCGCGATCTTCTCCAGCTCCTGGGCGACCTCGAGGAGCGGGTTGACCCCGGTCACCTCGAAGACGTCGTCGCAGGCCTTCTTGATGATCTTGGCGCGCGGGTCGTAGTTCTTGTAGACGCGGTGGCCGAAGCCCATCAGCCGCTCGTTGCCGGCCTTGACGCCCTCGATGAAGGCGGGGATCTCGGACTTGCTGCCGATCCGGCGCAGCATCCGCAGCACCGCCTCGTTGGCGCCGCCGTGCAGCGGGCCGTAGAGGGCGCCGATGCCGGCCGAGACCGCCGAGTAGGGGTCGACCTGCGAGGAGCCGACGGAGCGGACCGCGTTGGTCGAGCAGTTCTGCTCGTGGTCGGCGTGCAGGATGAAGAGGGTGTCCAGCGCCTTCGCGATGCGCGGGTCGGGGTCGTACTTGACCTCGCTCATCTTGAACAGCATCGAGAGGAAGTTCTCGGCGTAGGAGAGGTCGTTGTCCGGGTAGACGTAGGGCTTGCCCTGCGCGTGCCGGAACGCCCAGGCGCCGAGGGTCGGCATCTTCGCGATCATCCGGACGATCTGGATGTGGCGGTTGTCGGCGTCGGCGATGTTGCCGGACTCGGGGTAGAACGTCGACAGGGCCCCCACCGACGCCATCAGCATCCCCATCGGGTGCGCGTCGTACCGGAAGCCCTGCATGAAGCTCTTCACGTTCTCGTGCACGAACGTGTGGAAGGTGATCTCGTGCTCCCACGCCTCGTACTCCGTCTTCGTCGGGAGTGCGCCGTGGATCAGCAGGTAGGCGACCTCGAGGAAGCTCGAGTTCTCCGCCAGCTGCTCGATCGGGTAGCCCCGGTACTCCAGGATCCCCTTCTCCCCGTCGATGTAGGTGACGGAGCTGCGGCAGGAGGCGGTGTTGACGAAACCGGGGTCGTAGACGGCCAGGCCGGGCTGCTCCGCATCGGCCTTGATCTGCCCGAGGTCGGCGGCCTTGATGGTGCCGTCGAGGATCGGGATGTCATACTCCGCGCCGGTGCGGTTGTCGCGTACGGTGAGAGAGTCAGTCACTCTTGCACCGTAGCCCCACCGCGAGTACGCCGGTAACCCGGTGTCCGAATTGGGGGTTGTCCGGGCTGCTCCCAGGCGTGCGCGTGGTTTTGACCCGCCGCCCACGGCGCCCGTAATCTTGGTGGTCGCGTCCCCTGCCGCCTTGTGTCCGTGAGCTCCGATCGTGAGCGCGACGGACCCGGGGCAGTCCCGGATCGCTCGTGGATCGCCGAGAGGCGAGCGCGCGTGGGCCGGGCTGAGTTCGTCAGAGGACGCGGGTGCCGACCGCCGACCGGGCGGGCGGCTCCAGCCGGCCCACGAACCCCGCGGGCTGGTCCACGAACGACCAGAGAGTGAACGTATCCATGCGTACGTACGCCCCGAAGCCCGGCGACGTCGAGCGCCAGTGGCTCGTGATCGACGCGACCGACATCGTGCTCGGCCGCCTCGCGGTGACCGCCGCCACCCTCCTGCGCGGCAAGCACAAGCCGATCTTCGCCCCGAACGCCGACACCGGTGACTACGTCATCATCGTCAACGCGGACAAGGTCGCCCTGAGCGGCAAGAAGCGCACCGACAAGCTCGTCTACCGCCACTCCGGTTTCCCGGGTGGTCTGACCGCCACCCCCATCGGTGAGGTCCTGGACAAGGACGCCCGCAAGGCCATCGAGAAGGCCGTCTGGGGCATGCTGCCCAAGAACCGCCTCGGTCGCCAGATGATCAAGAAGCTGAAGGTCTACAACGGCCCGGCTCACCCGCACCAGGCCCAGCAGGCCGTCCCGTTCGAGATCACCCAGATCTCCCAGTGACTCGTTGACCGAAGCTAGGAACTAAGGACTCATCGTGGCTGAAACCACCAACACCGAGGTCGAGGAGACCTTCGACGTCGACGAGCAGGGTGTCGCCTACACCAGCGAGAGCACCCAGTCGGCCGCCGACGCCGCCGCCCGTCCCGCCACCATCGCCCCCGCCACGGCCACCGGCCGTCGCAAGGAGGCCGTCGCCCGCGTCCGGATCGTCCCGGGCACCGGCGAGTGGAAGGTCAACGGTCGCACCCTCGACTCGTACTTCCCGAACAAGCTGCACCAGCAGGTCGTCAACGAGCCCTTCGTGGCCGCCGGCCTCGAGGGCCGCTTCGACGTCATCGCCCGCATCCACGGCGGTGGCATCACCGGTCAGGCCGGCGCCCTGCGCCTCGGCGTGGCCCGCGCCCTCAACGCCGTCGACGTCGAGGCGAACCGCCCGGTCCTGAAGAAGGCCGGTCTGCTCACCCGCGACGCCCGTGCGATCGAGCGCAAGAAGGCCGGTCTCAAGAAGGCCCGCAAGGCGCCGCAGTACAGCAAGCGCTGATCCGGGGCTGCGCGCCGGTGGCCGTGGTCCAGCACCGCGGCGACCGGCGCAGCCCGGGTGCGACGGGACCATGCTCCGCTCTGGCGGAGCGTGGTCCCGTTGTCGTTTCATGGTGGATCCACAACGGTGTGAGGGGAGAAGCGTGGGCCGAATCTTCGGTACCGACGGAGTCCGAGGTCTGGCGAACGGCCAGCTGACCGCCGAGCTGGCGCTGGACCTGGGCGTCGCCGCGGCGCGGGTGCTCGCCGCCCACGCCGGCGACCGTCCCCGGCCCGCCGGTCGGGTCCGACCGCTGGCCGTGGTCGGCCGCGACACCCGGATCTCCGGCCAGTTCCTCGAGCACGCCATCGTGGCCGGCCTCGCCTCCGCCGGCGTGGACGTGCTGCTGCTGCGCGTGCTGCCCACCCCCGGCGTCGCCTACCTCACCGACGCCCTGGAGGCCGACGCCGGCGTCGTGATCAGCGCCTCCCACAACCCGATGCCGGACAACGGGATCAAGTTCCTCGCCCGGGGCGGCGTCAAGCTCGACGACGTCATCGAGGCAGAGATCGAGGCGGTGCTCGGCCAGGAGTGGGACCGCCCGACCGGCGGCGACGTCGGCCGGGTCTCCGAGTACGGGCCGACCGTGCAGGAGTACGCCGCCCACCTGGTCGCCACGGTGCCGCAGACCGGCTCCGACGTGCTGCCGCTGGACGGGCTGCGGGTCGTCCTCGACTGCGCCCACGGCGCCGCCCACGAGGTCGGCCCGAAGGCGCTGCGCGCCGCCGGCGCGACCGTGATCGCGATCGGCGCCGACCCCGACGGCCTCAACATCAACGACGGCGTCGGCTCCACCCACCTCGACCACCTGCGCGCCGCGGTGCTCGAGCACGGCGCCGACGCGGGCTTCGCGGTCGACGGCGACGCCGACCGCTGCCTGGCGGTCGACCACACCGGCGCGGACGTGGACGGCGACCAGATCATGGCGATCCTGGCGCTCGGCCTGCTCGCGGACGGGCGCCTCGTCGACGACACCCTGGTCGCCACCGTGATGAGCAACCTGGGGCTGATCAAGGCGATGGAGGCCGCCGGGGTCCACGTGAAGCAGACCGCGGTCGGCGACCGCTACGTGCTCGAGGAGATGCGCTCCGGCGGCTACAGCCTCGGCGGCGAGCAGTCCGGCCACGTCATCCTGCGCGACCACGCCACCACCGGCGACGGCGTGCTCACCGCGCTGCACGTGCTGCAGCGGATGGCCCGGACCGGGAAGTCGCTGGCCGACCTGGCCGGCGTGGTCACCCGGCTCCCGCAGGTCCTGGTCAACGTCCCCGGCGTGGACCGGGCCCGCGCCGCCACCGACGAGGCCCTCCTGGCCGCCGTCGCGGAGGCCGAGGACGGGCTGGCCGGCGACGGCCGCGTGCTCTTGCGGCCCTCCGGCACGGAGCCGCTGGTGCGGGTCATGGTCGAGGCGCCGACGGCGGAGCGGGCGCGGGAGGTCGCGGAGTCGCTCGCCGACGTGGTGCGGGAGCGGCTCGGCTGATCCCCTCCTGCCCCCTCGCCCCGCCTGGCCGGGGTCGTGTGCCTGAGACATCGGCATGGCGGGGTGTGGGGCACACGAGCGGCGCGTGCGGGAGGGTGGGGGCTCCCCGCGGCCCGAGCGCTCCGGGCGGTCCGATAGGAATGTCGGCATGGACGCACCCGTGCTGGCGGTCGAGGACCTCGGCAAGAGCTTCGGCGCCGTCCGGGCCGTCGACGGGCTGAGCTTCTCGGTCCGGCCCGGCGCCGTCACCGGCTTCCTCGGCCCCAACGGCGCCGGCAAGACCACGACGCTGCGGATGCTGCTCGGCCTGACCCGACCGACGCAGGGGCGCGCGCTGATCGCCGGGCGCCCCTATGGCGAGCATCCGGTGCCGGCGCGCCTGGTCGGCGCCGCGCTGGAGGCCTCGGGCTTCCACCCCGGTCGCACCGGCCTCGCGCACCTGGAGGTGTACGCCGCGCAGGCGGGCGTCGACCGCGCACGCTGCCGTGAGCTCATCGAGATGGTCGGCCTCGGCGGCGCCGCCACCCGCCGGGTCGGCGGCTACTCGATGGGGATGCGGCAGCGGCTCGGCCTGGCGACCGCCCTGCTCACGGACCCGCCGGCCATCGTCCTCGACGAGCCCACCAACGGGCTCGACCCCGAAGGCATCCGCTGGATGCGCTGGCTGATGCGCACCTTCGCCGCCGAGGGGCGCACCGTGCTGGTC
This sequence comes from Nocardioides sp. YIM 152588, assembly GCF_040191335.1. Taxonomy (NCBI): domain Bacteria; kingdom Bacillati; phylum Actinomycetota; class Actinomycetes; order Propionibacteriales; family Nocardioidaceae; genus Nocardioides; species Nocardioides sp. YIM 152588. The sequence goes on from NZ_JBEGDJ010000006.1 coordinate 8,834, forward strand.
TCCAGCCACCTGCTCTCCGAGGTGCAGCACACCGTCGACGACGTCGTGATCATCGCCCGCGGGCGGCTGGTCGCCGCCTCCTCCCTGGCCGACCTCAGCGCGCAGACCGTGCCGCTGACCTACGTCGAGGCGCCGGACCGGCCGGCGTTCGACCGGCTCTGCGCCGACCGCGGCTGGGCCGGCCGGCCCGACGGCGGCGGCGTGCTGCTCGAGGGGGTCGCGGCCGCGGACGTGGGCGCGGCGGCGTACCGGTCCGGGGTGGAGCTGCACCAGCTCGTCAGCCGCGGCGGCGACCTCGAGGACCTGTTCCTGCGGATGACGGGGGAGCAGCGATGAGGAACGCCCTGCTCGCCGAGTACCGCAAGGTCGTCAGCACCCGGCTGTGGTGGATCCTGCTGGGGGCGCTCGCCGCCTACCTGGCGTTCGTCGGGGGCGTGCTCGCCTTCTCGATCGTCTTCGCCCCCGACGACCAGGCGCTGCCGGTGTCGGGGGAGCAGGCCGCGGCCGGCGTGTACGGGCTGATCAACGCCATCGGCTACGTGTTCCCGCTGGTGATCGGCAGCCTGCTGGTCACGGCCGAGTTCCGCTACCAGACCATCACCGAGTCGCTCCTCGTCGAGCCGCGGCGCGGGGTGCTGCTGGGCGGCAAGCTGCTCGTCGCGGTGCCACTGGGCCTGCTCTACGGCGTCGTCGGCATGGTCGCGCTGGTCGGCACGACCGCTCCGCTGCTGGCCTGGCGCGGCGAGGGTGCCTACCTCACCGACCCCGACGTCCTGGTGGTGATCAGCCTGGGCGTGCTGGTCACCGCGCTGTGGGCGGTGATCGGGGTCGCGTTCGGCGCGGTGGTGCCCAACCAGGTCGCCGCGATCGTCGTGCTGCTCGCCTTCACGCAGTTCGTCGAGCCCATCGCCCGGCTCGCGCTCGGCGCGTTCGAGCTCACGTCGTCCGTGGCCCGGTTCCTCCCCGGCGCGGCCGCCGACGGCCTGATCGGGGTGAGCCTGATCGGGGAGATGGGCGGCGGCTCGGGCGACCTGCTGCCGCGGTGGGCGGCGCTGCTGGTGCTGGTCGCGTACGCCGTGGCGCTGGCCGCCGTGGGCAGGGCCACCACGCTGCGCCGCGACATCGGCTAGCGGTCACCGCGGCCCGGCGGTCACCGCCAGCGGACCGGGTTGCCCTCGGCGCTGCTGTACGCGCCGGTCGGCGGCGCGAACACGGCGGTGGTGACGGCCTCCGGCTCCGCCGCCAGGTAGGGCACGCAGCTGGAGATGGTGCGCCCGTCGACGAAGCCGGGCGGGAAGCTGACCGCCGTGCAGTGGTCCCAGTCGCCGATCACGTAGAGCGTCTGAGCCGCCGCGCCGTCGTCCAGCACGCCCTTGACCGACTCGTTGATCGAGCGCGACGCGAGGTCGTCGCTGCCGGCGACGCCGGTCACCGAGAACCGGACGTAGTAGGGCACGTAGCCGTCGGCCTGATCGCCGAGACCGAGCTCGGCGAGGTCGGCCGCGCTGCCGCGCTCGATCCGCTCGACGGCGAGCCGGACCCGGCTGTCGCCGTCACCCGCCGAGAACGGGAGGATCGCGGACTCGCCCAGCCGCAGCTCGGAGCCCGGCCGCGTCAGCGCGCCGGAGTCGCCCGCGCCGCCGAGGCCGTCCTGGCCGTCCGGCAGCACCGGAGTGCTCCCGGTCGGAGAGGCCGGCCCCTGCGGGCCGGACGTGGCCCCGTCGCGCCCGTCGGCGCCCCGGCCGGCGCTGGTGCACGCACCCAGCGCGAGCGCCGCCAGCGCGAGCGCCGGCACCAGGGCGCGCGTGGGCAGCATGGGACGTGGCCTCCGAGTCGGCATACCTGCGGTATCCCCCGTCGTGCCGCCGGCAAACCCGTTCGCGGCCCGCTTCGCTCAGATCTTTCGGAGCCGTACGTAGCGCACGGAGTGGTCGGCGTCCTTGCGCAGCACCAGCGTCGCCCGGGAGCGGGTGGGCAGCACGTTCTGCTCCAGGTTCGGTCCGTTGATGGTGTCCCAGATGCGGCGCGCCTCGTCGACGGCGCTGTCGTGGGTGAGCGCCGCGTACTTGGCGAAGTAGGAGTTCGGGTCGCGGAACGCCGTCTCGCGCAGCCGCAGGAACCGGTCGACGTACCACTCCCGGATGTGGCCGACCTTGGCGTCGATGAAGATCGAGAAGTCGAAGAAGTCCGACAGGCCCAGGCCCGTGCGGCCGTCGTCGCGCACCCGCGCGGGCTGCAGCACGTTGAGGCCCTCGATGATCACGATGTCGGGGCTCTTCACCACGACCTTCTCGTCCGGGACGACGTCGTAGACCAGGTGGGAGTAGACCGGCGCCTCCACCTCGTCCTTGCCGGACTTGATGTCGACGACGAACTTCATCAGCTTGCGCCGGTCGTAGGACTCCGGGAACCCCTTGCGCTGCAGCAGGCCGCGGCGGACCAGCTCGGCGTTGGGGTAGAGGAACCCGTCGGTCGTCACCAGCTCCACGTTCGGGTGCTCGGGCCAGCGCGCCAGCAGCTGCTGCAGCACGCGCGCGCTGGTGGACTTGCCGACCGCCACCGACCCGGCCAGGCCGATCACGAACGGGGTGCGCGGCGGCGTGCGGGCGTGCAGGAACGCCTCCTGGGCCCGGTGCAGCTTGCCCGCGGACTCGACGTACAGGCTGAGCAGGCGCGAGAGCGGCAGGTAGACCTCCACGATCTCGCGCAGGTCCAGCTGGTCGCCCAGGCCGCGCATCCTGCTGACCTCGTCCGCGGTCAGCGGGCTCTCCGTCTCCGACGCCAGCGCCGCCCAGGTCGCGCGCTCGAGCTCGACGTAGGGCGAGGCCTCGCGGGACGGGTCGGGCAGGGAGCCGTTGCTGCCACCGGAGCCGCCCATGGGTGGGATTGTTGCAGCCGATCGGCCAGCGGTCCGCAGGACCTCCCAGGCAGTGATACCCGGACCCGTAGAGTCTGCGGGCATGGGCGGGATGGCGGGCCGGGGCGCATGATCATCGGCATCGGCACCGACGTCTGCGACATCGACCGGTTCGCGGACTCGCTGCAGCGCACCCGCGGCCTGGCCAACCGGCTCTTCGTCGGCGGCGAGCGCGGCCTCCCCGTCGCCTCCCTCGCCGCCCGGTTCGCCGCCAAGGAGGCACTCGCCAAGGCCCTCGGCGCACCCCCGGGCCTCTCCTGGCACGACGCCGAGGTGTTCCGCGAGCCCTCCGGCCGGCCCGTGTTCCTGCTGCGCGGGACCGTCGCCACGGAGGCCGAGCGGCACGGTGTGCGGGCGGTGCACCTGACCATGAGCCACGACGGTGGGATCGCGACCGCGACGGTGGTGCTGGAGGGCTGAGCGCTCTCCTTCGTGCTTCGGTTGGGGTGGGTCGGCTCCTTGGTGCGGGTCGTTCTCCTCGGGGTGGGTCGTGTGCCTGACGCATCGGTATTTGCGGTCCTGGAGCACACGACCGCTCGGCTCACGCGGCGTGCGCGAGCAACCCCAGCGTGAACAGGTCACGAGCGACCTCCTGCGGCTCGTGGCGCACCTCGAACGCGGTCGCCCGCACGATCAACCGCCCCGGGACGGTGAGGCGGCGCGAGCGCCGGAGGTCGGCCGCCCACTGGCCGGCCTCCATGTGGAAGGAGCCGTCGACCTCGAGCACCAGGGACGTGCCGTCGGGGAGCCGCCACTCGCAGTCGGTCCAGCGGCGCCGCCCGTCGGCGTCGAGCCGCGGCGTCTGGAGGTCCGGCTCCGGCACGCCGTAGCGGCGGCACATCCGGAGCACGTCGCGCTCGGCGCCGGACCGCACACCGCCCTCGACGTCGCGCATCATCTCCCGGAACGCGGGCGCCCTGCGCAGCGGCTTGAGGACCTGGATCCACTCCAGCAGTCGGTCGGCCGTGGTCAGGTGCTGCTGCACCGCGGCCGCGAGAACGCCGTGGGCGGGGCGGAGCGGCGCGTCGTACGCGGCCCACAACAGGAGCGCGGGCTCGAGGTGGCACGACGGCACCCCTGCTCTGGGTGAGGCCAGCAGGTCGAAGGGTCGTCGGGAGCGGAAGAACCGGATGCCGGGCACCGGCTCGAACGCGAGCTCGTCGTCGACCACGACCGTGACCGTGCTGCGCTCCCACCCGACCAGGCCGTGCCGGGCCCCCGCGGTCAGGCCGCCGACCAGGCTCCGCGGACCGGCGTGGAGCACGCCGAGCCACCGTTGCTGGTCGACGGTGAGCTCGCCGGTGAACGTGCTGATCACGCGCGGGGACCGTGCCTTCCAGCGTCCGGCGGCGATGTGTCGGTCGACGGCGTTCCATCCCATGCCGCGCGCGGTGAGCTGGCGCCGCGCGATCATCCCGGACTGCCGCCGGGCGAGTGCTTCGATCTCTGAGTTCATGGCGGTTCCATGCCGCGGCCCGCTCGGCCGCAATCCTGCGGCGTCGGCTGTCCACAGGCGCCCTGGGGCGCGGGCCCCGCGTCGGTGCGGGTCGTGTGCCTTAGGCATCGGTATTCGGGTGTGTGGGGCACACGAGGGCGGAATCGGGGCCGTTGGCGGCGGATCGGGCGTGGGTCGTGTGCCTGAGACAGCGGCATGCGGGGGTCTCAGGCACACGAGGGCTCTCGGGCACACGACCCGCCACCCGCACGGGGTCTCGGGCACACGACCCACCACCCACCACCCCGGACCCGACTACCGTGGCGCCCGTGATCCGTGCGCACACCGTGGAGCAGGTCCGCGCCGCCGAGCGCGCGCTGATGGACCGCCTCCCCGAGGGCACCCTGATGCAGCGCGCCGCGACCGGGCTGGCCCACGCGGTGGCCGACTACCTCGGCGGGGCCTACGGGCGGCGGGTGGTGCTGCTGGTGGGGCCGGGGGACAACGGCGGCGACGCCCTGTACGCCGGCGCCCAGCTCGCCCGACGGGGGGCCGCGGTCGAGGCGTGGCTGCTCGCGACCCAGGCCCACGCCGCGGGCGTGGCGACCCTGCGCGCCGCCGGCGGCCGGATCGTCGACGCCGTCGACGGCCCGCCCGCCACCGCCACCACCGCCACCACCACCACCGCCACCACCGCCACCGCCACCGCCACCAGCACCCCGGCCGGCCGCGGCCCCGAGGTGGTGGTGGACGGCATCGTCGGCATCGGCGGACGCCCCGGGCTCCGGGCCAACGCCGTGGCAGCACTCGACGCGCTCGCCGGCGTTCCCGTGGTGGCCGTCGACGTCCCGTCGGGGGTCGACGTCGACACCGGCGAGCTCGACGGCCCGCACGTCAGCGCCGACCTCACGGTCACCTTCGGCACCCACAAGGTGGCCCACCTCGTCGACCCCGCGGCCCACGCCGCCGGCGCGCTGCACCTGGTCGACATCGGCCTCGGCCCCGACCTCGCCGACCGGAGTGCGGCCGTCACCGCGCTGCGGCCCGAGGACGTCGCGGCGCTGCTGCCGCGCCCGGACCGCGACGCGCACAAGTACACGCGGGGCGTCGTGGGCATCCGCGCCGGCTCGCCGTCCTACCCGGGCGCCGCGCGGCTCAGCGTCGCGGGCGCGTCGTGCGGGCTGGTCGGCATGGTCCGGTACGTCGGCGACCCGGCCGTCCGCGCGGCGGTCCAGGCGGACCACCCGGAGGTGGTCGGCGCGGGCCGCGTGCAGGCGTGGGTGGTCGGCTCGGGCAGCGACGCCGGGGCGCGGGCGGCGCTGGAGGAGGCGCTGGCCGACGACGTACCGGTGCTCGTCGACGCCGACGCGCTGTCCCTGCCCGACCTCGCCGACCTGGTCGGCGGCCGCCCCGCGACCCGCGGCACCGTGCTCACCCCGCACGCCGGCGAGCTCGCGCGGATGACCGGCGCCGACCGGGCCGACGTGGAGGCCCGGCCGCTGGCCCACGCCCGCCGGGCGGCCGAGACCTACGACGCGGTGGTGCTGCTCAAGGGCCACCACACCCTCGTCGCGCGCCCCGACGGGCGCACCGCGGTGACGGCCACCGGCACGCCCTGGCTGGCGACCGCCGGCGCCGGCGACGTGCTCGGCGGCGTCATCGGCGCCCTGCTGGCCGCGGGCCTCGAACCGTTCGCCGCCGCGGCGGCCGGGTCGTGGTTGCACGGGGCCGCCGCGACCCTCGCCGCGGCACACGGTCCCATCGTCGCCGGCGACGTGGCCGCGGCCCTGCCCGGCCTGATCGGCCGGGTGATGGGAGAATCGGCGGTATGAACCCGTCGCCCGGCACCCCGGAGATCCGCGTCGATCTGGGTGCGATCCGGGCCAACGCCGCTCGGCTGGTCGCCCACACCAAGGCGCCGCTGATCGCCGTGGTCAAGGCGGACGGCTACGGCCACGGCATGGTGGAGGCGGCCCGCGCGGCCAAGGACGGCGGCGCGTTCGCGCTGGCGGTGGCCGCCCCCGAGGAGGCGCTGGCGCTGCGCGAGGCGGGCCTGCCGGGGATGATCCTGTGCTGGCTCACCAACCCCGACACCGACTACAAGGCCTGCATCGCCGCCGGGCTCGACGTCACCGCCTACTCGGTCGCCGAGCTCGACGCCATCGCCGAGGCGGCGGCCGCCGCCCCGGCCCCGGCCTCCGGCGGGGAGCGGGCCCGGGTCCAGCTCAAGGTGGACACCGGGCTGACCCGCGGCGGTGCCCCGCGCTCGGAGTGGGAGGCGCTCTTCGCCCGCGCCCGCCGCGGCGAGCAGGAGGGGTCGTGGCGGATCACCGGCGTCTGGTCGCACTTCGCCTGCTCCGACGACCCCGACCACCCGGCGAACGACGAGCAGGAGCGCGCCTTCCGCGAGGCGCTCGCGCAGGCGGGCGCGGCCGGCCTGGACCCCGAGATCACCCACCTGTCGAACTCCGCCGCTGCGATCCTGCGCCCGTCGGCCCGCTTCACCGCGGTCCGGTGCGGGATCGCGCTCTACGGCCTGGACCCCGCACCGGGGCACACCCCGGACATCGGGCTGCGGCCGGCGATGACCGTCCGCGCCCCGCTGGTCATGGTCAAGGACGCCGAACCGGGCGCGGGCGTCTCCTACGGCCACCTGTGGCGGGCCGAGCGCGAGACGACCCTCGGCCTCATCCCGTTGGGCTACGGTGACGGCATCCCGCGGCACGCCTCCTCCCCGGACCCCGCCACCGCCGCCGAGGTCCTGGTCGCCGGACGCCGACGTCCGATCCGCGGGCGGGTCTGCATGGACCAGTTCGTGGTCGACCTCGACGGCGACCGCCCGCCCGTCGGCGCCGAGGTGGTCCTGTTCGGGCCCGGCGACGACGGCGAGCCGACCGCGCAGGACTGGGCCGAGGCGTGCGGCACCATCAACTACGAGATCGTCACCCGGATCGGAGGACGCATGTCCCGGACCTACGACGACAGCGGCGACACCTTCGTGCACACCCCGACCGTCCACACCCCGGCCCGGCACGGGAGCCAGGGATGAGCGTCCGCGGCAGGATCCTCACCTCGGTCGCCGGGGCGCTCGGCGTCGCGGCCGTCGGCACCGCCCTCGGGGTGGCCCGCGAGCAGCGCCAGATCAGCCGCCGCGCCGGCGAGGAGATCCCGTTCGGCTCGCTCCGCTCGGAGCCGATCACGGTCGTCGCCGACGACGGCGTGCCGCTGCACGTCGAGGTCGACGACGTGGGCGAGGAGCTCTCCAGCGGCCTGTTCCGCCGCGGTCGGGGCAGCCGGCCGCCGGTGACGGTGGTCTTCGTGCACGGCTACTGCCTGCAGATGGACTGCTGGCACTTCCAGCGGGCGGCGTACCGCGGCCTCGTCCGCTCGGTCTACTACGACCAGCGCTCCCACGGCCGCTCCGGCAAGTCCGCCCGGGAGAACGCCACCTTCGACCAGCTCGGCCGCGACCTCAAGGCCGTGATCGACGCGGTCGTGCCGGACGGCCCGGTGGTGCTCGTCGGGCACTCGATGGGTGGGATGTCGATCATCGCCCTCGCCGAGCAGTACCCGGAGATGATCGGCGAGAAGGTGGTCGGCGTCGGGCTGATCTCCACCACCGCCGGCGGCCTGGACCCGGGCCGGCTGCTGCTGCCGCTGGTGCCCGCCCGGCTCAGCGGCCCGTTCAGCCACCGCGCGGTCAGCACGCTGCAGCGCCGCCACCGCCACGTCGACGGCCTGCGCCGCCTCGGCCGGATGGTCGCGACCGTCGCCACGGACAAGCTGGCGTTCGGTGCCGAGGTCCCGCAGGGGTACGTCGAGTTCGTCGACGACATGCTGTCGGCGACGTCGTTCGAGGTGATCGCCGACTTCTTCCCGCACTTCGCCGGCCTGGACAAGTTCCACCTGATCGAGCTGTTCGGGAGGGTGCCCACCTCGATCATCTGCGGCACCGACGACAGGCTCACGTCGATCGGCCACGCCCGGAAGCTGCACAGCCGCATCCCCGGCTCGCGGCTCCTGGAGTGCGAGGGCGCGGGGCACATGGTGATCCTGGAGTGCCACGACCTCGTCAACGCCGAGCTGGACCAGCTGATCACCGCGGCCACGGCGGTGCCGACCCGGTGAGCGCGGCAGAGACCGGCCAGGCCCGCCCCGAGCCTGCCGAGGTGACCGTCCGCGCCGTCGGCCCCGAGGCCGCGCACGAGGTGCTGGCGGTGGTCCATGCCGCCTTCGCCGGACGGCCGGTGCTGGACCCGCCCACCGACGCCCTGAGCGAGGACCTGGACTCGCTGGCCACCAAGCTCTCCCACGCCGGCGGCCTGCTCGCCGAGATCGACGGCCGGCCGGTCGCCGCGGTGGTCCTCGACCCCGACGGCGCAGACCCCGACGGCACCGACCCCGCGGCGGGCCGCGACCGCACGGTCTACCTGCGCCGCTTCGGGGTGATCCCCGACGCCCAGGGCCACGGCGTCGCCCACCGGCTGGTCGACGCGGCCGTCGACCACGTCGCGCGCCACCTGCCGCGTGCCGAGCGCCTGGTCGTGCTGGCCCGCGAGGAGCTGCCGCGCACCGTCGCCTTCTGGCGCGGCTGCGGCTTCGTCGAGTTCGAGCGGCACGAGCCGTACATCGAGCTCGGCCGCGCCGTCCCGCGGCGGTACGACGTCCCGACGGCCGAGTCGATGCGCGAGCTCGCCGAGGGGCTGGCCGGGGTGCTGCGCGCCGGCGACGTGCTGGTGCTCACCGGCGAGCTGGGTGCGGGCAAGACCACCTTCACCCAGGGCCTGGGCGCGGGTCTCGGCGTGCGTGGCGGGGTCACCTCGCCGACGTTCGTGATCGCCCGGGTGCACCCGTCGCTGCGCGGAGGCCCGGCGCTGGTGCACGTCGACGCCTACCGGCTGCACGGCGCCCCCGAGCTCGACGACCTCGACCTCGACACCGACCTCGACCAGGCCGTCACCGTCGTCGAGTGGGGGGAGGGGCTGGCCGAGGCGCTGACCGACTCCCCGCTGCAGGTCCGGATCGCCCGGACGCTGGCGGCGACCGAGGCCGACCCCGAGGACGACCCGCGGGTGGTCGAGGTCGTGGCCTCCGGCCCCCGCTGGGCGGGCGTCCGCCTGCCACGCCGCTAGCGGCCGCAGGGCGCTACGCTCGACGGGTGCTGCTCGCCTTCGACACCGCCTCCCCGACGGTGACCGTCGCGGTCCACGACGGCAGCGACGTCGTCGCCGAGCTGGCCGGCGAGTCCGGCATGCGCCACGGCGAGGAGCTCGCTCCGCTGATCGACCGCGCGCTGCGCCGGGCCGGGGTGGTGCCCGCGGACCTGTCCGCGATCGCGGTCGGCGTCGGCCCCGGCCCGTTCACCGGCCTGCGCGTCGGCCTGGTCACCGCCCGGACCCTGGGCCACGTGCTCCAGGTCCCGGTGCACGGCGTGTGCAGCCTCGACGTGCTCGCGATCCACGCGGTGGCCGCCGCGGTCGTCGACTCCCCGTTCCAGGTCGCCACCGACGCGCGCCGCAAGGAGGTCTACCTGGCCTCCTACGACGAGCGCGCCCGCCGGGTCGACGGCCCGGTCGTGGAGCGCCCCGCCGTCGTCGCGACCGACGCGCCGGTGGTGGGCGAGGGCGCGGCGCTCTACCCCGACGCCTTCCCGAACGCCCGCGGCCCGCTGCGCCCGTCGGCCGGGTACCTGGCCCGCGCCGTGGTCGGGGAGTACGCCGAGATCCTCGACCCCGAGCCGCTCTACCTGCGCCGGCCCGATGCGGAGATCCCGCGCGCGCCGAAGCCGGTCTCGTGACGGGGCTGGTCTCGTGACGGGGCCGGGCGACCCGGTCCGGGTGCGCCCGGCCGGCCCCGGCGACCTCGACGCCGTCGTGGCGCTGGAGGCGGAGGGCTTCGCCGGGGACGCCTGGTCGCCCACCCTCGTCGCGGACGGCCTCGGCGGCGGCGTCCCGACGGTCGGCTACCTCGTCGTCGAGGACGGCGACGGGGTCCAGGGGTACGCCGTGGTGAGCGTGGTCGGCGAGGACGCCGAGCTGCAGCGGATCGTGACCGCCTCCGGGCGGCGGCGGACCGGCCTCGGGCGGAGCGTGCTGGCCGCCGTACGCGAGCACGCCGCCGCCGGCGGCGCCGACCGGCTGTTGCTGGAGGTCCGCGAGGACAACGCGGCGGCGCTGGCCCTGTACGCCGCCGACGGGTTCACCGAGATCGCGCGCCGCAGGCGCTACTACCGCGACGGCGCGACGGCCGTCATCCTCGAACGACACCTGGACGGTCCGCCCGACGACGCTGGGGCGACCGGCACAATGGAGGCGTGAGCATGCGTGACGAGCCGCTGGTGCTCGGTATCGAGACGTCCTGCGACGAGACCGGCGTCGGCATCGTCCGCGGCCACACGCTGCTCGCGGACGCCGTGGCGAGCAGCGTCGAGGAGCACGCCCGCTTCGGCGGCGTGGTGCCGGAGGTGGCCAGCCGGGCGCACCTGGAGGCGATGGTGCCGACCATCGACCGGGCCTGCGAGACCGCCGGCATCGCCCTGGCCGACGTCGACGCGATCGCGGTCACCCACGGCCCCGGCCTGGCCGGCGCGCTGCTGGTCGGCGTGGCCAGCGCGAAGGCGCTCGCGCTCGGCCTCGGCAAGCCGCTCTACGGCGTCAACCACCTCGCCTCCCACGTCGCGGTCGACCAGCTCGAGCACGGTCCGCTGCCCGAGCCGTGCCTGGCGCTGCTGGTCTCCGGCGGCCACTCCAGCCTGCTCCGGGTCACCGACATCACCGGCGACCACGGTGACGGTGCCGGGGTGGACCCGATGGGCGCGACGATCGACGACGCGGCGGGGGAGGCCTTCGACAAGGTCGCCCGTCTGCTCGGGCTGCCGTTCCCGGGCGGCCCGCACATCGACCGCGCGGCCCGCGAGGGCGACAGCGTGGCGATCGACTTCCCGCGCGGCCTGACCAGCCGCCGCGACCTGGAGCGGCACCGCTTCGACTTCTCGTTCTCGGGTCTCAAGACCGCGGTGGCGCGGTGGGTCGAGGCGCGCGAGCGCTCCGGCGAGCCGGTGCCGGTCGCCGACGTCGCGGCGTCGTTCCAGGAGGCCGTCTGCGACGTGCTGGTGCGCAAGGCGCTGGACGCCGCGCAGGCCGACGGGATCGAGGACCTCATGATCGGCGGCGGCGTCGCCGCGAACTCCCGGCTGCGTGCGATGGCGGAGGAGCGGGCCGCGAAGGTCGGGGTCCGGGTGCGGGTGCCGCGGCCGGGGCTGTGCACCGACAACGGGGCGATGGTCGCCGCGCTCGGCTCGACGATGGTGGCCCGCGGGCGGACGCCGTCCTCGTTGGGCCTGCCGGCCGACTCGAGCCTCCCCGTCACGGACGTTCTCGCCAGCTGATCCCGTTTCACCGCATGAGCGAATGTTTACCTTAAGGCAACGTTCGGTCGTTAGATTGGTCCAGCCCACCCCGTCGGCGTCCAAGCCCGTGGCGCCACCCACCAGGAGGATCCATGCAGCAGGTCAAGGCCGTCGTCGCACGCGCGAAGGGCGCCCCGGTCGAGCTCACCACCATCAACGTCCCCGACCCCGGTCCGGGCGAGGCGGTGGTGAAGATCCAGGCGTGCGGGGTGTGCCACACCGACCTGCACTACCGGGAGGGCGGGATCAACGACGAGTTCCCGTTCCTGCTCGGCCACGAGGCCGCGGGCATCGTGGAGTCCGTGGGTGACGGCGTCACCGAGGTCGCCCCGGGTGACTTCGTGGTGCTCAACTGGCGCGCCGTCTGCGGCGAGTGCCGCGCGTGCAAGCGCGGCGACCTGCAGTACTGCTTCGCCACCCACAACGCGACGCAGAAGATGACGCTGGAGGATGGCACCGAGCTCTCCCCGGCGCTGGGCATCGGCGCGTTCGCGGAGAAGACGCTGGTCGCCGCCGGCCAGTGCACCAAGGTCGACGCCTCGGCCCGCCCGGCCGCCGTCGGCCTGCTCGGCTGCGGCGTGATGGCCGGCATCGGCGCCGCGATCAACACCGGCGCGGTGACCCGCGGCAAGTCGGTCGCCGTGATCGGCTGCGGCGGCGTCGGCGTCGCGGCGATCGCCGGCTCCGCGCTGGCCGGGGCGAGCCCGATCATCGCCGTCGACATCGACCCCAAGAAGCTCGAGGCCGCCAAGAACCTCGGCGCCACCCACACCGTGGACTCCTCGCAGGTCGACGCCGTCGAGGAGATCAAGCGGATCTGCGCCGAGACCTACGAGGGCGCCGACGGTGCCGACGTCGTGGTCGAGGCCGTCGGGCGCCCCGAGACCTGGAAGCAGGCCTTCTACGCCCGCGATCTGGCCGGCACCGTCGTCCTCGTCGGCGTGCCGACGCCGGACATGAAGGTCCCCGACCTGCCGCTGATCGACGTCTTCGGCCGCGGCGGCGCCCTGAAGTCCAGCTGGTACGGCGACTGCCTGCCCAGCCGGGACTTCCCGATGCTGGTGGACCTCTACCAGCAGGGCCGCCTCGACCTGGACGCCTTCGTCACCGAGGAGATCGGCATCGAGGACGTGGAGGCCGCCTTCGGTCGGATGCACCACGGCGACGTGCTGCGCTCGGTGGTCGTCCTCTGATGGGCGCTGCGACCGGACTCCGCGTCGACCACGCCGTCACCAGCGGCACCTTCAGCCTCGACGGCGAGACCTTCGACGTCGACAACAACATCTGGGTCGTCGGCGACGACACCGAGTGCGTCGTGATCGACGCGCCGCACTCGGTCGAGGACATCCTGGCCGTGGTGGGGGAGCGGACGGTCAAGGCGATCGTGCTGACCCACGCCCACGACGACCACTGCCGGATGGCGCCGCCGCTGCGCGCGGCGGCCAACGGCGGCTCGGGCGCCCCGATCATGCTGCACCCCGACGACCGCCCGCTGTGGGAGCTGACCCACGGCGGTCCGGACGACGAGGACGCCACGCTGTGGGACCTCGACCTGGCCGACGGCCAGGAGATCTCGGTCGGCGGCACGACCCTGACGGTGATCCACACCCCGGGCCACGCCCCGGGCGCTGTGTGCCTCTACTCGGCGGACCTGGGCGCCGTCTTCACCGGCGACACGCTCTTCCACGGCGGCCCCGGCGCCACCGGCCGCTCGTTCAGCGACCGGCCGACGCTCGAGGCGTCCATCCGCGCCTCGCTGTTCGACCTGCCGGCCGACACGGTCGTGCACACCGGGCACGGCGACGACACCACCATCGGCGCGGAGGCCGACGCGCTGGGTCGCTGAGCCCGCTGTCTCGGTGCCGGGTCGTGTGCCTGAGGCATCGGCATAGGCGGGTCTCAGGCACACGACCCGCGGCACGCGGCGCCCGATGCCTCCCCGCACGACCAGCACCAGCACCAGCACCAGCAGCAACACCAGCGGCCCCGGCCGCCCGAGTGATCGGGCGACCGGGGCCGCTGCGCGTGGTGCCGCCGGGGCCGTGTCAGGCCCGGGCCGGCTCCTCGACGGGCTCCTCCGGCTCGGCCGGCGCCTTCTCGTCCCCGTGGCCGGGCCACCAGGCGGCGTGCCCGATCAGGGCGGTCAGCGCCGGGGTGAAGAACATCGCCATCACGAACGCCGCCACGAAGATGCCGAACGAGAGCGCGAAGCCCATCGACACGATCAGCGTGTTGCCACCCAGCATCAGCGACGCGAACGTGCCGGCGAGGATGACGCCCGCGGCAGCGATCGTCGGACCGGCGTGCTTGATCGCCTCGGCGGCCGCCGCCCGCGGGTCCTTGCCCTCGCGGGCCTCCTCACGCAGCCGCGCGATCATCAGGATGTTGTAGTCGGTGCCCAGCGCCGTCACGAACAGGTAGATGTAGATCGGCAGCATGAAGATCAGGCCCGGCTCGCCCTGGACGTGCTGGAACACGATCACGGTCGCACCCAGGGTCGCGGCGAAGCCGAGGCCGACCGCCGCCATCAGGTACCAGGGCGCCACCAGGCTGCGCAGCAGCAGCGCCAGGATCAGCATGATCACGATCGCCGCGACCGGGAAGACGACCTTGTAGTCGCGCACCATCGCCTGCTGCAGGTCGGCGAAGATCGACGGGGTGCCGCCGACGTACGCCTCGGTGCCCGCGGGGGCGGCCGAGTGCGCGAGGTCGCGGATCGGCCCCTTGGTCAGCTCCAGCGCCTCGTCGGACGAGGGGTCGACGTCCAGGATCAGCGAGATCTGGGCCGTGGTCCCGTCGTCGGAGACCAGTGCCGGCGCGACCTGTGCGACGCCCTCGGCCCCGGCCAGGGCCTCGCCGTACGCCGCCAGCTCCTGCTCGTCCAGGGTGCCCTCGTCGGCCCGCACCAGCACCGGCACCGGGTCCGAGGTGCCCGCGGCGAAGTGGTCGAGGTAGGTGGCCTGCGCCTGGCTGGACTCGAGGTCGTCGGGAACGCTGGAGCTGAAGTCGAACGACGGGGAGAAGCCGAGCGCGAAGACCGCGAGCGCGGCCATCACGAGGCCGGAGGCGGTGGCGTAGAGGCCGGGGCGGCGGGCCAGGCCCTGGCCCCGGGCCGCGAACCGGGCCGCCTCGGGCTCGACCTTCCACTTCTTCGACGGCCAGAACAGGGCCCGGCCGAGCACGGTGACCACGGCCGGGACCAGGGTCAGTGCGGCCACGAGCGTCACCGCGACGGCGATCGCCAGCGCGGGCCCGATCGCCTTGAAGATGCCGAGCGAGCTCAGCACCAGCGCGAGGAACGCCACGATCACCGCGCCACCGGCGGAGGCGATGGCCTCACCGGCCCGCTCCAGGGCGTAGACCACGGCGCCCGGGGTGTCGGCGACCTGGCGCATCCGCTCCCGGTACCGGAAGAGGAAGAACAGGATGTAGTCGGTGCCGATGCCGTAGAGGACGACCACGAGGATCGTCTCGATCGAGGAGTCCGCCTTGAGGTCGAAGATCTCGTTCGCCCAGGAGATCATCCCGGTCGCGACGAACGAGACGATGGTGACCACGACCACCGGCAGCAGGCAGATGATCACGCTGCGGAAGATGATCGCGAGCAGCGTGACGATCAGGACGATCGTCGCGATGCCGACGATCGCCAGGGTCTGCTCGCTCGACTCCTGGGAGTCGAGGCCCTGCAGCACGGGACCGCCGGACTGCACCTTCAGGTCGCTGTCGGCGACCAGGTCGTCGAGGTCGCCGCGCAGCTCCTTGCCGTCCTCGACCGCCTGCGGGTCGTAGCCGGTGGCGCCGTCGGCGAGGCCGACGATGCCCAGCGCGACCTGGCCGTCGGCGGAGAGGTTGGGCTGGCCCTGCTCGTTCACGACGAAGACCTGCGGCAGGAAGGTCTCGGTCCTCAGCTGCGGGCCGAGCTCCTCGGCGACCCGGGCCACCTCGGCCTGGTCCTCCTCGGTCAGCGGCTCCCCGTCCTCGCGCTCGAAGACCAGGATCGCGGCCGGCGTGATCGCGGCCGGGAACTTCTCGGCCTGCAGGGTCATGGCCTGGATCGACTCGTAGTGGTCGGGCAGGAAGTCCGACTCCTCCGAGGTGGTCTGCAGGGCAGGGGCGAGGGAGACGACGGCGACGGCGAGCGCCACCCACGCGCCGATCACGTACCAGGGATGACGGGAGATGAACCGTCCTAGAGCTTTGAACACGGGGGAGAACGCTAGCGGGGCCGGCCGACCGAACCGTGCCATTTTCGGTTGCGATCCGGTGACGCCTCCCTCAGAGCGGCTCGACCAGCAGCGCGGTGCCGGCCCCGAAGACCCGGGTCAGCACGATCGTCGCCGGCACGTCCCCGGTCAGCGCGAGCCGCTTGCGCAGCTGGTCCGGGACCACGTCGACGCCGCGCTTCTTGATCGTCAGGGTGCCGACCCCCCGCGAGCGCAGCGCGGCCTTGAGCTGCTTCTCCCGGTACGGCAGCTCCTCGAGCACCCGGTAGCCGCGGGCGAACGGGGTGCGGAACGGCTCGTCGGAGGTCACGTAGGCGATGTGCGGGTCGACCAGGCTGCCGCCCACCCCGGCCGCGACCGCGGTCACCAGGCCCGCGCGGATCACCGCGCCGTCGGGCTCGTAGAGGTAGTCGCCGACCGGGCGCACCCCGACCACGCCCGGACCGGGGTCCTCCTCGTCGGTGATCGTGGCCAGGCCTCCCTCGCCGATGACCGTGGCCCGGCGCGACACCGTGGCGGTGCGCCCGCCCCACAGCGCCGCCTCCTTGACCTCGCCCCGGTCGCTGACCCACTCGGCCTCGACGCCGGCCGGGATCAGGTCGTGGGGGATCCCCGGCGCGACCTTGACGCAGGAGTCGCGGCGCAGCAGGTCCTCGGCCCAGGACCACGGCGGCGACCAGTCCTCGGCGCGCCAGGTGCGACCGGCGCCGGTGCGGCGTGCGGGGTCGGCGAAGGCGAGGTCGAACGGCGCGTGGCTGACCGTGGTGGCGTCGGCCACCTGGACCGCACCGCCGAGGCCCAGCGCGGCCAGGTTGGCCTCGGCGACCGCGACGCGGACCGGGTCCAGGTCGACGCCGGCCACCACGAGGCCGGCCCGTGCGGCGGCGATCATGTCGCCGCCGATCCCGCAGCCGAGGTCGATCAGCGTGTGCGCCCCGAACGCGGCGTACCGGCCCGCGCGATGCGCGGCGACCGTCCACCGCGTGGCCTGCTCGAGGGCGTCCGGGGTGAAGTACATCCGCGCGGCGAGGTCGCCGAACTTCGCCTCCGCGGCGGCCCGCAGCTCGACCTGCGTCAGCACGGCCGCCGCCTGCTCGGCGGTGGCGGAGCGGCGCAGGTCGGTGTTGACGCGCAGCTCCTGCTCGCCCGCGGCGATGGCCTCCGTCGCGGTGGCGAGGAGCGCCTGCCCGTCGTCGGTCAGCAGCCACCGGAACGCGTCGAGATCCACGCGGCCATCCTGTCAGCATCCCTCGGGGACGGGCCTCTCTGGCACTCGTTGGCAGTGAGTGCTAGTTTCTTCGTTGGCACTCTCCTAGCGAGTGTGCCAGTGCTTGTGAAGGAGCGCGACCCCCGCGACGGCGTGCCCCATCCCAAGCCCCAACGTGGGAGGGCCCCGCCCTCCGTTCCAAGTCAGACAACTTCTCAGCAGAGAAAGAGGTCGATCCCGTGTCGATCAACATCAAGCCCCTCGAGGACCGCATCGTCGTCAAGCCCCTCGACGCCGAGCAGACCACGGCTTCGGGCCTGGTCATCCCCGACACCGCCAAGGAGAAGCCGCAGGAGGGCGAGGTCCTCGCGGTGGGCGCCGGTCGCTGGAACGAGGACGGCGACGAGCGCATCCCCGTCGACGTCGCGGTGGGTGACAAGGTCATCTACAGCAAGTACGGCGGCACCGAGGTCAAGTACGCCGGCCAGGAGTACCTCATCCTGTCCGCCCGCGACGTGCTGGCTGTCGTTTCCTGATTTCCGATCCGGGTCGTGTGCCTCTGACATCGCTGTGACGCGGTGACGGGCACACGACCCGTTTCGCTTTCCTTCGAAGGAGAAGAAATGCCGAAGATCCTGGAGTTCGACGAGAGCGCCCGCCGGTCGTTGGAGCGCGGCGTCGACGCGCTCGCGAACACCGTCAAGGTCACGCTCGGCCCCAAGGGCCGCTACGTCGTCCTCGACAAGCAGTGGGGCGCCCCCACGATCACCAACGACGGTGTCACCGTGGCCCGCGACGTCGAGCTGGACGACCCGTTCGAGAACCTCGGTGCCCAGCTCACCAAGGAGGTCGCGACCAAGACCAACGACATCGCCGGCGACGGTACGACGACCGCGACCGTGCTGGCCCAGGCGATGGTCCACGAGGGCCTGCGCGCCGTGGCCGCCGGCTCGAACCCGATGGGCATCAAGCGGGGCATGGACGCCGCGGCCCAGGCCGTCTCCGACGCGCTGCTCGCCTCCGCCCGCGAGGTCGAGTCCCGCGAGGACATGGCGTCGGTGGCGACCATCTCGAGCCGCGACTCGCACATCGGCGACCTGCTCGCCGAGTCCTTCGACAAGGTCGGCAAGGACGGCGTGATCACGGTCGAGGAGTCCAACACCATGGGCACCGAGCTCGAGTTCACCGAGGGCATGCAGTTCGACAAGGGCTACCTGTCGGCGTACTTCGTGACCGACCAGGAGCGCATGGAGGCCGTCCTCGACGACCCGTACATCCTCCTGCACCAGGGCAAGATCTCCTCGATCCAGGAGCTGCTGCCCCTGCTGGAGAAGGTCATCGCCGCGGGCAAGCCGCTGTTCATCCTCGCCGAGGACGTCGAGGGCGAGGCGCTCTCGACCCTGGTCGTCAACAAGATCCGCGGCACCTTCAACGCCGTCGCGGTGAAGAGCCCGGCCTTCGGCGACCGCCGCAAGGCGATGATGCAGGACATCGCGATCCTGACCGGCGGCACCGTGGTCGCCCCCGAGGTCGGCCTCAAGCTCGACCAGGTCGGCCTCGAGGTGCTGGGCCAGGCCCGCCGCGTCGTGGTCACCAAGGACAACACCACGATCATCGAGGGCGCCGGCGACCACGACGCCGTCGAGGGTCGCGTCGCCCAGATCAAGGCCGAGGTCGAGAACACCGACTCCGACTGGGACCGCGAGAAGCTCCAGGAGCGCCTCGCGAAGCTCGCCGGCGGCGTGTGCGTGATCAAGGTCGGCGCCGCCACCGAGGTGGAGCTGAAGGAGAAGAAGCACCGGATCGAGGACGCGGTCTCCGCGACCCGCGCCGCCATCGAGGAGGGCATCGTCCCCGGCGGCGGCTCCGCGCTGGTGCACGCCGTCTCCGCGCTCGAGGACGACCTGGGCCTGACCGGCGACGAGGCCGCCGGCGTGCGGATCGTCCGCAAGGCAGCCGACGAGCCGCTGCGCTGGATCGCCGAGAACGGCGGCGTGAACGGCTACGTGGTGATCTCCAAGGTCCGCGAGGCCGGCGTCGGCAACGGCTACAACGCCGCCACCGACGAGTACGGCGACCTGGTCGCCCAGGGCGTCCTGGACCCGGTCAAGGTCACCCGCTCCGCGCTGGTCAACGCCACCTCGATCGCGGGCATGCTGCTCACGACCGAGACCCTGGTGGTCGACAAGCCTGAGGAGGAGGAGCCCGAGGCGGCCGGTCACGGCCACGGGCACGGTCACGGCCACTGATCCCGGCTGAGCCTGCTCCCTGAGCAACGCGAAGGCCCCCGCTCCTCGAGGAGCGGGGGCCTTCGTCGTGCGCGAGCCGGTGTGCACCGGCCGCGGGGCTCGGTCAGCGGGTGTGGCCGGCCTCGCCGCCGCCGATGTAGCGGGCCTTGGGCAGGCCCTGGGCCTCGGTGAGCTGCGAGGTGAGGTGGGCGATCAGCGTGGCGTCGAGGATGGAGTGGAAGGTGCCGTCGTCGTTGAAGTTGACGTTGGAGCCCTGGACGACGAAGAGCACCGTGGTGTCCTCGGTGTTCGTCTCGGGCACGGCGAGGGTGTGCACGGAGGCGCCGGGCTCGTAGAGGTAGGAGCCGGCGGTCTGCGGCTGGTCGGCGTACTCGAGGTAGTGCCAGGAGCCCGAGAGGGTGTACGCGTCGACCGCGCCGGTGTGGTAGTGCAGCGGGATGGTGGCGCCGGGGGCGAAGGTGGCCAGCACGACCCACACGCCGTTCTCGAGGTCGAGACGCAGCGGCTTGAAGTGCACGCCGGGGCCGAGGGCGTCCTTGATGAGCGCCTCGTTCTCGGTGTTGATCGTCAGCAGCTCGCCCTGGGGGAGCGCGACCAGCGGCAGCTGGGCGCCGGTGATGGTCTGGGCGGGGCCGGGGGCGGTCGGGTTGATGACGGGCATTGCTTCTCCTTGGTCGGGGACCGGTGGATCCGGTGCTGGGTGGCCGGTTCTTCCGGACACCTGTGACGGTAGTCACCGTGACGTGGGTCATACTTGACGTCGTGCGACATCGTTTTGACATTGTGCGACATCGCCCGGGGTGCGGCGCGTGGTGATGATTAAGGCCAGCTCCCTGACCGGGTACGCCGAGCTGGTGGCCGAGCGGGGCGGCGACCCCGCGGCGCTGCTGCGCGCCGTGGGCCTGCGGCCCCGGATGCTCGACGATCCCGACGCGTTCATCGCCTACCGCTCCCTGGCCCAGGCCATGGAGCTGGCCGCCTCGACGCTGGCGGACCCGTTCTTCGGGCTGGAGCTCGGCAGCCGCCAGGGGCTGGACATCCTGGGGCCGATCGCCGTGATCGCCCAGCACTCGCCGACCGTCGGCGCCGCACTCGACGACATCGCGCGCTACCTGGTCGCCTACAGCCCGGCGATCGCGATCGCGGTCGTGCCGGCCTCCGCGACGGTCGCCCGGTTCGAGTTCGAGATCACCGCCACCGAGGTCGGCCCCGTCGCCCAGGCCTACGACCTCAGCCTCGCGGTGGCGCTGCAGAGCTTCCGGATCCTGGCCGGGGAGCGGTTCACGCCGGCCCGGGTGCTGCTGCCGCACGCGCCCGTCGTCCCGCCGGCGGCGTACCGCGAGCGGATCGGGTGCCCGGTTCTCTTCGACCAGGACGTCTGCGGGTTCGAGTTCGACGCCGGCCTGCTGGAGCGGCACCTGGCCACCGACGACCCGCGGGTACGGCGTCTGGCGGTCGACTACCTCAGCGGGATCGGCACCCCTGCCGCCGAGCGGCTCGAGGACCGGGTCCGGCTCCTGGTCGGCCGCACGCTCGCGGCCGGGCACTTCTCGATCGAGGCCACCGCGGGCCACCTGGCGCTGCACCCGCGCACCCTGCAGCGGCGCCTGGCCGCGGACGGGCTCCGGTTCGCCGATCTCGTCGACGACGTCCGGCAGGAGACGGCGCGGCGCTACCTGGCCGAGTCCGGCCTCCAGCTGGGGCAGATCTCGGCCCTGCTGGGCTACAGCGAGCAGTCGGCGTTCAGCCGCGCGTGCGTGCGCTGGTTCGGGGACCCGCCGCGGGCCGTCCGGAGGCGCCTCGCGCGGTCTGCCGACGGCGATCGGGACAAGGTCCCGCCGGTCCCGGGCGTCTAGGCGTTCCGCGGAAACATTGGCGGTCGCCTCGCGTGACGCTCCTCCGGCATAGTGATGCCATGTTGTGGCGTGTGCGTGCCGATCTGCCGGATCGGCCGGGGACCCTGGCCGGGCTGGCCGCAGCCTGCGGCGACGCCGGGGCCGACATCAAGCGGGTCCAGATCTTCCCCGACGGCGACCGGGTCACCGACGAGCTGGTGCTCGGCACGCCCGAGGGCTGGGGCGCCGAGCAGATCGAGGCGCTGGTCACCAGCGCGGGTGGCACCGAGGTGACCGTGATGCGCTGCGGCCCCGCGGCGATGGACGACCAGCCCACCCGCTACGTCAACGCGGTCCGGGCGATCATCGCCGAGCCCGCCAGCTTCCCCGACGTCGCCGCACACCTCTTCGATGCCGACATCGCGCTGGCCGGCGCCGACGCCGACGTGCTGGAGATGATCATCGGCCCGACCACCAGCATTCAGATCCGTCGTACGCCGCCGTTCACGTCCGTCGAGCGGGCGCGCGCGGCAGCGCTCGCCGAGCTCGTCGGCGAGGTGCTCGGCGCGGCGTCCCCGCCGGCGCCCGCGCGGGGCAGCGGCGGGGTGGAGCCGGAGTACGTCACCGCCACCCACAGCGTCTCCGCGCTGGTCTCGGGGCGGGTGACCGGGCGGGCCACCGTCGAGGTGCTCACCGACGTCGCGCTGCCCTGGCCGGTCGACCTGTGGGTGGACCCGTCCTGGCACCGCCGCGGCATCGGCACCCGGCTCCTCGCCGGCGTGGCGCGGCTGGCCCGCACCCACGGCGCGGAGGAGATCGTGCTCACCGCGCCCTCCGACAGCCAGGCCGTGCTGCCGATGGTGCTCGCGGCGGGGATGCGCGGCCGGATCCGGATGGCCGGGGAGTCCCTGACCGTGCGGATCGCGGTCACCGATCTCCGCGTGTGAGGACCTCCTCGCCCGGACGGTTGCCCAGGCGCCAGCCGCCGACCGGCAGGTCGAGCGCCTCCGCCGGGCCCCAGGACTCCTCGGCGTAGGGGGCGACCGGGGGCCGGCGGTCCAGCACCGGCTGGCAGATCTCCCAGAGCCGCTCCACCTCGTCGGAGCTGATGAACAGCGTCCGGTCGCCACGCAGGACCTCCAGCAGCAGCCGCTCGTAGGCCTCCAGCGGGTCGGAGTCGGGCGCGTCGCAGACCAGGTCGAGGCGGAAGACGCCCTCCACCAGCGACATCGCCGGACCGGGCCGCTTGGCCCGGACCTCGATCGCGATCCGCGGCTGGTCGGCCAGCTCGAAGACCAGCTCGTTCGGCGCCGGCTGGCCGCCGTGCTCGGGCTTCAGCCAGCGGTGCCGCGGGTCGTGGAAGCGCACCGTGATGGTGCGCCGACCCTCCGCCATCGCCTTCCCGGTGCGCAGGTAGAACGGCACGCCGCGCCACCGGTCGTTGTCGATCCAGGCCTCCATCGCGACGAGGGTCTCCACCTCGGAGTCCTCGGCCACGTCGGGCTCGTCGCGATAGCCCTCGTACTGGCCGAAGACGACCCGGCCCGGGTCGAGCGGGCGGACCGCGCTGAACACCGCCGCCTTGGCCGCGCGCAGCGCCGACTCCCGGTAGGCGTGCGGGTCCTCGAGCGCGACGAAGCCGAGCAGCTGGAACAGGTGGGTGGTGACCATGTCGCGCAGGCAGCCGGTGCCCTCGTAGAACGAGCCCCGGTCCTCGACCGTCAGCTGCTCGGGCACGTCGATCTGCACCGACTCGATGCTGTGCCGGTTCCAGGCCGGCTCGAAGAGGCCGTTGGAGAAGCGCAGCGCCAGGATGTTCTGCACCGCCTCCTTGCCGAGGAAGTGGTCGATCCGGAACACCTGGTCCTCGGCGAAGACCGAGGAGATCACCGCGTTGAGCTCGCGTGCCGAGGAGAGGTCGGTGCCGAACGGCTTCTCGGCGACCAGCCGGGACCGGGCGACGAGGTCCTCCCGCTCCAGCATCCCGACCATCCCCTTGACCGCCGAGGGCGGCACCGAGAGGTAGAGCAGCCGCCGTACCGAGCCCAGCAGGCAGGAGCACGTCGCGAGGAGCCGGTCCTCGGCGTCCCGCACCGCCTGGCCGAGCGCCGCGCCGTCGTCGGCGGAGGAGGCTACGTAGGTGACCCGCTCCAGCATCCGCTCGAGCGCCTCCTTGTCGACGTCCTCCACGAACTCGTCCAGCGCCTCGCGGACCACGTCGTGGAACTCGTCCCGGGACATCTCATGTCGACCCGTCCCGATCATCTCGAAGTGCTCCGGGAGCCGGCCGTCGATGGCCAGGTGGTAGAGCCCCGGGAACAGCTTCCGGGCGGCGAGGTCGCCGGTGGCGCCGAAGAGGACGAGGACGTGGGGGGCAAGGTCGGATGTCACACCACCCAGCGTGTCGGACTCGTCAAGGGGAGGGCCTAGACTGATCCGGTGGAGGTCACTGAGGTTCCTGCAAAGTTCGCCCCGCTCGGTCTCACGTACGACGACGTCCTGCTGCTGCCGGGCCACTCGGACCTGGTCCCGGACGAGATCGACACGACCTCGCGGCTGACCCGCGAGATCTCGCTCCGCGCGCCGCTGGTGAGCGCCGCCATGGACACCGTCACCGAGTCGCGGATGGCGATCGCGATGGCCCGCCAGGGCGGCATCGGCATCCTGCACCGCAACCTCTCGATCACCGAGCAGGCGCTCCAGGTCGACCTGGTCAAGCGGACCCAGACCGGGATCATCTCCAACCCGGTCACCATCGGCCCCGACGCGACGCTGGAGGACCTCGACCGGATCTGCGGCGAGTACCGCGTCTCCGGCCTCCCCGTCGTCGACACCGACAACCGTCTCCTCGGCATCTGCACCAACCGCGACCTGCGGTTCACCCCGGTCGCGGAGTGGGCCACCACCAAGGTCGACGAGGTGATGACGCCGATGCCGCTGGTCACCGGCCGCGTCGGCATCGACCGCGAGGAGGCGACCCGGCTGCTGCGCCAGCACAAGCGCGAGCGCCTGCCGCTGGTCGACGACGAGGGCCGCCTCGGCGGCCTGATCACCGTCAAGGACTTCGTGAAGTCCGAGCAGTTCCCGCACGCCTCCAAGGACGCCGACGGCCGCCTCCTGGTCGGCGCCGCGATCGGCTACTTCGGCGACGCGTGGGAGCGCGCCACCACGCTGATCGAGGCCGGTGTCGACGTGCTCGTCGCCGACACCGCGCACGGCAACGTGCGGATGCTGATCGACATGGTGCGCCGGCTCAAGACCGACCCCGCCACCCGGCACGTCCAGGTGGTCGGCGGCAACGTCGCCACCAAGGACGGCGCGCAGGCGTTCGTCGACGCGGGCGCGGACGCGGTCAAGGTCGGCGTCGGCCCCGGCTCGATCTGCACCACGCGCGTCGTCACCGGCGTCGGCGTACCGCAGGTGACGGCGGTCTACGAGGCCTCGCTGGCCTGCAAGCCGGCCGGCGTGCCGGTGATCGCCGACGGCGGCATGAAGCACTCCGGCGAGATCGCCAAGGCGCTCGTCGCCGGCGCCGACGCCGTCATGGTCGGCTCGCTGCTCGCCGGCTGCGAGGAGGCCCCGGGCGAGCTGGTGCTGGTCAAGGGCAAGCAGTTCAAGTCCTACCGCGGCATGGGCTCGCTGGGCGCGATGTCCAGCCGCGGCAAGAAGTCCTACTCCAAGGACCGCTACTTTCAGGCCGAGGTCGCCAGCGACGACAAGATCGTGCCGGAGGGCGTCGAGGGCCAGGTGGCCTACAAGGGTCCGCTGGCCGACACCGCGCACCAGCTCATCGGTGGCCTGTCGCAGTCGATGTTCTACATCGGCGCGCGCACCGTCCCGGAGCTGCAGGAGAAGGGCCGGTTCGTCCGGATCACCTCGGCCTCGCTCAAGGAGAGCCACCCGCACGGCGTCGAGATGACCGTAGAAGCACCGAACTACCACCGCTGAGTCCCTGGCGCCGGATACGCGGGCGCTGGCTTCGTTGGGGGCGCTCGACGACCCGCTTCGCTCGAAGGTCGCCTTCGCGCCCCCGCCTTGCCATCACCCACGTCTCCGACGCCAGGGCCGCCAGCGGACCGCTGACTGCGTTGGAGGCGCCCGCTGCGCGGGCGATAGGCTGCTCCGGTGACTGACTTCGAGATCGGCCGCGCGAAGCGGGCCCGTCAGGCCTACTCCTTCGACGACATCGCGATCGTGCCGTCCCGGCGCACCCGCGACCCCGAAGAGGTCAGCATCGACTGGCAGATCGACGCCTACCGCTTCCAGCTGCCGATCGTGGCGGCGCCGATGGACTCGGTGATGTCCCCGGAGCGGGCGATCGCATTCGGCCGTCTCGGTGGCCTCGGCGTGCTCAACCTCGAGGGCATCTGGACCCGGTACGAGGACCCCGAGCCGCTGCTGGCCGAGGTGGCCGAGCTCGACGGCCTGGCCGGCACCCAGCGTCTGCAGGAGATCTACGCGGCCCCGATCAAGGCCGAGCTGATCACCGAGCGGCTGCGCCAGGTGCGCGAGGCCGGCGTCACCGTGGCGGGCTCGCTCTCCCCGCAGCGGACCAAGGAGTTCGCCAAGACGGTCGTCGACGCCGGCGTCGACATGTTCGTCATCCGCGGCACCACGGTCTCGGCCGAGCACGTCTCCAGCCAGGCGGAGCCGCTGAACCTCAAGGAGTTCATCTACGAGCTGGACGTGCCGGTGATCGTCGGCGGCTGCGCGACCTACACCGCCGCGCTGCACCTGATGCGGACCGGCGCGGCCGGCGTCCTGGTCGGCTTCGGCGGCGGCGCCGCGCACACCACCCGCACCGTGCTCGGCATCGCCGTGCCGATGGCCTCCGCCGTCGCCGACGTCGCCGCGGCGCGCCGCGACTACCTCGACGAGTCCGGCGGCCGCTACGTCCACGTCATCGCCGACGGCTCGATCGGCCGCTCCGGCGACATCGCCAAGGCGATCGCCTGCGGCGCGGACGCGGTGATGGTCGGCTCGCCGTTCGCGCGGGCCACCGACGCCCCCGGCCACGGCTTCCACTGGGGCGCCGAGGCCCACCACGCCGACCTCCCGCGCGGCGCGCGGGTGCAGTTCGAGCAGATCGGCAGCACCGAGGAGATCCTGTTCGGTCCCTCCCGCGTCGCCGACGGCACGATGAACCTGGTCGGGGCCCTGCGCCGCTCGATGGCCACGACCGGCTACACCGAGCTCAAGGAGTTCCAGCGGGTCGAGGTCGTCACCGCCTGACGTCCCGCCCGCACCGGCGTCCCGCACTGCGGGCGCTGTGCGTGGCGGTGGTTGACCGATCCGCGTCCGGCGCGGAACCGTGACCCCCGTCGCAACAGACGGAGGGATCGATGAGTCAGACCATCACGCGGGAGGACCTGCGCCAGCGCGTCGCGGACCTGCTCGCCGAGCACGACCCGGCCACCACGGAGCGCCTGGACTTCCTGCGGGCCCGGTACGACGCAGGCCTGGCCTGGGTGTTCTTCCCGGAGGGTCACGGCGGGCTGGGCCTGCCGCGGGAGTGGCAGCGGGACGTGGAGCGCCAGCTCGCCGGGGCGGGCGCCCCCGACAACCAGCCGCGGCGGATCGGGATCGGGCTCGGCATGGCCGCGCCGACGATCCTCGCCTACGGCACGCCGGAGCAGAAGGAGCGCTTCCTCAGGCCGCTGTGGACCGGTGAGGAGGTCTGGTGCCAGCTCTTCAGCGAGCCCGGCGCCGGCTCGGACCTCGCGGGACTCGCCACCCGCGCCGTACCGGACGGTGACGGCTGGGTGGTCAACGGCCAGAAGGTGTGGACCTCCAGCGCGCACACCGCGCGGTTCGCGATCCTCGTCGCCCGGACCGACCCGGACGCGCCGAAGCACCGCGGCCTGACCTACTTCCTGTGCGACATGACCGACCCCGGCGTCGAGGTGCGGCCGCTGCGCCAGATCACGGGCGAGGCCGAGTTCAACGAGGTCTTCCTGACCGACGTCCGGATCCCCGACAGCCAGCGCCTCGGCGCCGTCGGGGAGGGCTGGAAGGTCGCGAACGCCACCCTCAACAACGAGCGGGTGGCGATCGGCGGCGCCGCGATGCCCCGCGAGGGCGGCATGGTCGGCAAGGTCGCTGAGGCGTGGCGGGAGCACCCGGAGCTGCGTACCCACGACCTGCACCAGCGGTTGCTGCGCGGCTGGGTGGAGGCCGAGGTGGCGCGGGTCAGCGGCATGCGGCTGCGGCAGAAGCTCGCCATCGGCCAGCCCGGCCCGGAGGGGTCGGCGATGAAGCTCACCTTCGCGCGGCTCGCCCAGCAGCTCTCCGGCCTCGAGATCGAGCTGCTCGGCGAGGACGGCCTGCGCTACTCCGACTGGACAATGGTGCGGCCCGACCACGTCGACTTCACCGGCCGCGACGCCGGCTACCGCTACCTGCGGGCGAAGGGGAACTCGATCGAGGGAGGCACCTCGGAGATCCTGAAGAACATCGTCGCCGAGCGCGTGCTCGGCCTGCCGGGCGAGCACCGCACCGACAAGGACGTCCCCTGGAAGGAGACCGTGCGATGAGCGAGGCATCCGGCCAGGCCACGAGCGAGCTCGAGCTGCTGCCGACCGCCGAGGAGAACGACCTGCGCGACGCCGTCGCGTCGCTGCTGTCGCGGCGCTGCGAGGTGGACGCCGTCCGGGCGATGTACGACGGGGACGACGCCGCCGTCGCGCCGTTGTGGAAGTCCGTCGCCGCCGAGCTGGGCCTGGCCGGCCTGCTGGTCGGCGAGTCCGAGGGCGGGGTCGGCGGGTCGGCCCGCGAGGCGGCGGTGGTGCTGACCGAGCTCGGTCGCTCCGTCGCCCCGGTCCCGTTCCTGACCAGCGCGGTGCTGGCGAGCACCGTGCTGACCGCCGCGGTCGAGGCCGGCACCGCCACCGAGGCGGCCGGCTTCCTGCTCGCCGACCTCGCCGCCGGGGACCGCACCGCGGCGCTGCTGGTGCCGCTGACCGCCGGGCCGGGCTCCGCCGCTGCCGGCGGCCTCGCCGCGGCCCGGGTGGAGGGGGAGCCGTGCACCGTGCGCAGCGTCGCCGGGGTGCTGGAGGCCGACGTGCTCCTGGTCCCGATCGCCACCCCCGACGGGCTGGCCGTGCGGGCCGTGGCGGTCACCGACGCCCGGGTCGAGCCCGTGGTCTCGCTCGACATGACCCGCCCGCTGGCCGACGTCACCGTGGCGCCCCGCGACGGTGCCCCGGTGCTGGTGGAGGCCGGCGGCGGTGCGGCCGCGATCGACCGGGCGCTGCTCGTCGGCGCCGGGCTGCTGGCCGCCGAGCAGGCCGGCGTCGCGGCGTGGTGCCTGACCGAGACCGTCTCCTACCTCAAGGATCGGCGCCAGTTCGGCCGCGTGGTCGGCGGCTTCCAGGCGCTCAAGCACCGCCTGGCCGACCTCTACGTGTCGGTCGAGTCGGCCTCCGCCGCGGCCGCCTACGCCGCCGCGGGGCTCGCCGCCGGCGACGCCGACGCCGAGGTCGGGGTGCACCTGGCCGCGGCGTACTGCTCCGACGTGGCGGTCACCGCCGCCGAGGAGGCGGTCCAGCTGCACGGCGGCATCGGCATGACCTGGGAGCACCCGGCGCACCTGTACCTCAAGCGCGCCAAGGCCGACCAGCTGGCGCTGGGCTCGCCCGGGGCGCACCGGGCGCGGATCGCCGAGCTGGTGGACCTGCCGGCGCCGAGCTGAGCGCTGTCGGCGCGGCGGCCCGCGCGGTTTGCGGGGGTCGTGTGCCTCAGGCTCAACTGTCGTTGCGCCGGACGGGCAGTTCGGTCGCTTGACAGGCGTTGCAACGCCCGTCAAGCGACCGAATCACCGGTCGGCCGGTGATTCATGCACCACCGGCCCCGCACCCGACCACAATCACCACCATGCCCCCCACACCCCACCCCACCCGCCCCGTCGCGCGCCTGCTCCGCGCGACACTGATCGCGCTCGCGTTCGCCCTGCCCGCGGCGGCCACCGTCCCGGCCGGCGCCACCGCACCGCCCGCCCAGCGCACCGCCGAGCAGCGCACCGCCGAGCAGCGCACCGGCGAGCAGCCCGCCACCGAGCCCACGGCCCAGCGGACCACGCAGCGCGCCGCGCTCGGCTGGCTGCACACCCGCGGCAACAGGATCGTCAACGCGAAGGGGAAGGTCCGCCGAATCAAGGCGATCTCCTGGTTCGGGCTCGAGACCGAGATCTGCGCCCCGCACGGGCTGTGGCAGGAGTCGCTGGACTCGATCGTGGATCGGATCGCCGGGTTCGGGTTCAACACCATCCGCCTGCCGTACGCCAACACCTGCCTGCGCGACGCGGTGGCGAGCAGCATCGACCTCGTGCAGAACCCGGACCTCGCGGGGCTGACGCCGCTGGAGGTGATGGACGCGGTGGTGGCCAGCGCGCGCGAGCGCGGGCTGCGGGTGATCCTGGACCGGCACCGCCCGGACACGAGCGCGCAGTCGGAGCTCTGGTACACCGACACGATCAGCCAGAAGCGGTGGATCAACGACTGGAAGAGGCTCGCGCGACGCTACGCCGAGGAGCCGGCCGTGGTGGGCTTCGACCTTCACAATGAGCCGCACGGGCAGGCTTGCTGGGGCTGCGCGGACCGGTCCCGCGACTGGGCGCGCGCGGCCACCCGCGCCGGCAACGCCGTGCTGGCGGTCAACCCGCGGCTGCTGATCCTGGTGCAGGGCGTCGAGCGGCAACGCTCCGGCGCGGGCGACACCTGGTGGGGCGGTGGCCTGGCCGACGCCCGGTCGCGGCCGATCCGGCTGAAGGTCGCGCACCGCGTCGTCTACGCGCCGCACGCCTACCCGCCCAGCATCTTCCGCCAGCCGTGGTTCGACGCCGCGAACTACCCGGGCAACCTGCCGAAGCAGTGGAACCGCACCTGGGGCTTCCTGCACCACACGAAGTCGGCGCCGGTCCTGCTCGGCGAGTTCGGCAGCCGCTTCGAGACGGTCGAGGACCGGCAGTGGATGCGGAAGATGATCGGCTACCTGGACAAGAACAAGATGTCGTTCGGGTACTGGTCCTACAACCCGAACAGCGCGGACACCGGCGGCATCGTGCTGGACGACTGGCGTACGCCGGCGGAGCGCAAGCTCCGCTTCCTCGAGCCGCTGCTGGGCTGACCGGTCACCGGTCGGCGCGGACGTCCGGGCCGACCTCCGCCCTCGCCACCACGCGGGTGGCCGGTCGGGCCGGAACCTCGTCGGCCAGGAAGAACCGCAGCGCCAGGTTGCCGCGGGCCAGGCCGAGGGTGGTGATCGCGTTCGGGTGGTCGAGCAGGTCGTGGGCGATCACCGCCGTGACGGTGCCGTCCTCGGCGACCCGCGCGGTCGGCAGGTTCACCGAGGTCCGGCCGTCGGCGGCGTTGCTGCCGGCCATGAACTCGTTCCAGACGGTGAGGTTCCAGAACCGGCACGCCGGCGGGGTGAAGGTGACCACGAGCGCCTCGTCGTCGGCCAGGGCGAAGCTGCCGAACGCGTAGCAGGCGTCGGTCGCGGACCAGCCGAAGACGAGGTCGGGCACCCGGTAGGGCTCGGCGAACTCGTTCGCGGCGTGCGCGGTCTGGTGGCCGAGCGCCCCGGCGGCGTCGTCGTCCGCGCGCTGGGCCAGTGGCGTGGGCACGATCGCGAACATCGTGCGCAGCCAGCCGAGCGCGGAGCGCAGCCCGGCGGCGAGGTCGGCGTCGGAGCGGTCGACCGGGCCGGGCTCGTCGAGGGCCTCGATCCGCCACTCGACGGGCCGGCCTGCCAGCGGGTCGCCCTGGTAGTCGCGGGTGAGCGCCGCGAAGGCGTCCCCGGTCAGCTCGATGAAGGGGCCCGACCAGTCCGCCGGCCGGCTCGGGCCCATCCGGAGCTCGAACCCGCCGTCCTCGTCGAGGTCGAGGTCGGCGTCGTTGACGACGCCGACCACCCGGTCCGACCAGGCGCCGGGGGCGGGCTGGTTGTAGACGGTGAGGGAGAAGTAGACGCTGTCGTTGGGGCGGCCGGTGACCCGGTACTGCCGCTTCGGGTCGACGACGGCGAGCAGGTAGTGGGCGTCGGTGTTGTCCCCGCCCCAGCGACGGTCGCGTCGGTGCGGAGCGACCGCCTCCAGGAACTGGGGCCGGGCGGGGTCGGAGAAGACGTAGGTGTCCACGGCGACGCCGAGCAGCGTGGCCAGCATCCGGTAGCCGGCCACGGCCCCCGCCTCGTCGGGCACGGCGCGGTCGCCGGACAGGAAGGCGGTGTCGAGCTCGGCGAGGCCGGCGACCAGCTCGCCCCAGGCGGCCGTCGACGCGGGGGCGGGGGAGTCGGGGGCGGGGGAGTCGGTCACGGGCGGATCCCTCTCTCGAGCAGGAGCGTGAGCCGGTCGGCCCAGGCGTCGTCCAGGTCGGCCGGCGCGAGCAGCAGCCCGGTGAGCAGGCTGCCGATCAGCGCGCCCATCACGTCGTCGGCCCGTACGCCGGCGGCGACCCGCCCGGCGGCCGCGCCCTCGCGCAGCCGCTCGTCGAGGTCGGCGAAGACGCCCGCGAACCGGCTGATCAGGGCGGCGTGCAGCTCGGGGTGGGCGGAGAACTCGGCCAGCAGCATCGGCAGGGCCGCGGCGACCACGGGCCGGGTGAAGGCGTCCCGGGCGCCGCGGACCAGCCGGCCGAGGTCCAGCGCGGCCCCGGAGTCGGAGCCGAGCGCGTACTCGTCCGCCAGCAGCAGGTCGGTCGGGAACGCGGCGTCGTAGACGAGGTGGACCAGGCCGGGCCAGCGCCGGTAGAGCGCGGCCTTGGTCGTCCCGGCCCGGTCGGCGACGGCGGCCATCGTCATCTCGCCGGGGCCGACCTCGATCAGCAGGGCACGGGCGGCCTCGAGCGCGGCGGCCTCGATCCGCGGGTCCCGCGGCCGCCCGGCGCGGCGTCCCTCCGGGCGCCCCTCCCCGGGCTCCGTCGGTGCAGATCTCTCGCTCATCGGCCCTTCCCCTATTCCGACACCGGTCGTATCGTAACCCCACCCGATGTGATGGGGGTCACATGAACGACGGCGGATTCTCCGCGCTGGTGGTGCTCGACGACCTGGCCGCGCCGCGGTTCTCGCCGGGCGCGGCCGAGCTGCTCGCGCTGATGGACTCGGTGGCCGACGCCTGCCCGCTGGACAGCGCCGCCCTGCACGCCCAGGCCAGCGCGGAGCTGGGGCTCGGCGACTTCGGTCCCCGCGACTACGAGGAGCGGCTGGAGGTGCTGCTGGCGGCGTACCGGGACGCGCCGCGGCTCTCCCGGGCCGGCCGGGTCAACCTGCACGCCCAGTTCCTGCAGCTGCTCAAGAACCGGCTGCTCTTCACCGACCTGCTGCGCCGCGAGCCGGGGATCGCCGGGATCGAGCTGGCGCCGCCGGTGGTCATCGCGGGCCTGCCGCGCACCGGCACCACCCATCTGCTGCAGCTGCTCGCCGCCACCGGCCGGTTCCGCACGCTGCCGTACTGGGAGGGGCTCGAGCCCTTCCCGCTGCCGGGCGAGGCCGGGGTCGTTCCCGAGCCGCGACGCGAGCGCACCCAGGCGGCGGTCGCCCTGATGAACGACGCGATGCCGCACTTCGCGCGGATGCACGAGATGGCCGACGCCGACCACGTCCACGAGGAGATCGCGCTGTTGGCCAGCGACTTCTCGACGATGTACTTCGAGACCCTGACCGAGGTCCCGGCCTGGCAGGAGTACTACGCCGGCCACGACCAGGCGCCGCACTACCGCTACCTGCGGCTCCACCTCCAGGCCCTGCAGCACCTGCGGCCCGGCCCCGCGGGCGCGGGTCGCTGGCTGTTGAAGTCCCCGCAGCACCTCGAGCAGCTGCCGGTGCTGGCGGAGACCTTCCCGGGCGCGACCGTGGTGATCACCCACCGCGACCCGGTGCACGTGGTCACCTCGATGGCCACGATGGTCGCCTACACGGACCGGATGTTCTCGGACCCGACCGACCCGGCGGGCACGGGTCGGCGCTGGGCGGCCCGGATCGAGCGGATGCTCGACGCGCTCCAGCGCGACCGGTCCGCGCTGCCGCCCGACCGTGCCGTCGACCTTCCCTTCGCCGACCTCATGGCCGACCAGCTGGGCGCGGTCGAGCGGATCCTGGCGATGGCGGGCGAGCGCTTCGACGCCGCCGCGCGGTCGGGCGCGGAGGCCTACCTCGCCGGCCATGCCGCGGGCCACCTCGGCCGGGTCGACTACCGGCCCGAGCTGGTGGGCCTCGACCCGGACGACCTGCGGCGCCGGTTCGCGTCGTACGAGCGGCGGTTCCTGCCGTCGGAAGAGCCACTGCCCGTTGACAACTAGAACACGTTCTAACACTCTGATCAATAGCGCGCCGTTGCCGCCGCGCCGCCCCCAGGAGGTCCCGTGACCCAGTCGCCCCCGCCCGCCGAGATGACCATGCAGCGCTCCAGCCGCGACGCCGGCGAGATGGCCGCCGCGCTCACCGCCTGGCTCGCCGCGGAGCTGCCCGACGGGGCCGACCCGGAGGTCGTCGTCCGGGACGGCGTCGACGCCAACGGGATGTCCAGCGAGACCGTGATGCTCGCGGTCACGGCGACCGAGGGCGGGGAGCGCGCGACCCGCGACTACGTCGCCCGGGTCGCGCCGCACGAGGGCGACGTCCCCGTCTTCCCGTCCTACCGCCTCACCGACCAGTACGACGCGATGCGGCTGGCCGGCGAGCTGGCCGGCGTACCGGTGCCGGCCGTCGGGCTGAACGAGCCGACGGGGGCCGTGCTCGGGGCGCCGTTCTTCCTGATGGAGCGGCTCGAGGGCGTCGTGCCGCCCGACGTGCTGCCCTACACCTTCGGCGACAACTGGCTCTTCGACGCCACCCCCGAGCAG
The DNA here is from genome assembly GCF_040191335.1 of Nocardioides sp. YIM 152588. Taxonomy (NCBI): domain Bacteria; kingdom Bacillati; phylum Actinomycetota; class Actinomycetes; order Propionibacteriales; family Nocardioidaceae; genus Nocardioides; species Nocardioides sp. YIM 152588. The sequence goes on from NZ_JBEGDJ010000006.1 coordinate 42,944, forward strand.
CAGGCGGCCCTGCAGCGCAGCAGCGTGGAGGTGCTCGCCCGCCTGCACGGCATCCCGGGCGCCGCCCAGCGCTTCGCGTTCCTCGACCCCGCCGCTGCCGGGCACGCCGGCGCCACCGCGTTGGCCCGCAACCTCGCGGCCACGCGTGCCTGGTACGAGTTCGCCCTCACCGCCGCCGAGCCGAGCCCGCCCTCGCCGCTGGTCGAGCGCGCGCTCGCCTGGCTGGAGGCGAACCTGCCCGAGACCGACGAGTCCGTGCTGGTCTGGGGCGACGCACGGATCGGCAACATGATGTATCAGGACTTCGCGCCGGTGGCGGTCCTGGACTGGGAGATGGCCACCCTCGGCCCCCGCGCGATGGACCTGGCCTGGATGGTCTTCGCGCACCGGGTGTTCGAGGAGATCGCGACCACGATGGGGCTACCCGGAATGCCCCGGTTCCTCGCGGTCGACGACGTCGTGGCCACCTACCGGGACCTCACCGGCGCGGACCCGGGGAACCTCACCTGGTACCAGGTGCACGCCGCCGTCGCCTGGGCCTGCGTCTTCATGAGGACCAGCGCCCGCCAGATCCACTTCGGGGAGATCGAGCGCCCTGACGACCCGGAGTCGGTCTTCCACCACCGCCCGCTCTTCGAGCGGCTCCTCGAGGAGGTCGGAGCATGAGCACGCCCCAGGATCTGCACGGCGAGTACGTCGGCCTCGGGCCGCTCGACGAGTTCCCGATCCACCAGCTGCCCAAGCCCGTGGCCTGGGCCGGCAGCAGCGACCGCAACTTCTACGACCGCTGCTACCTCAACGCCCACGACCGCACCGGCGACATCTTCCTCATCACCGGGCTCGGGTTCTACCCGAACCTGGGCACCAAGGACGCCTTCGTCCTGGTGCGCCGCGGCGACGAGCAGACCGCCGTCCACCTCTCCGACGCCGCCGACCCGCGCGGCGCGGACCGGATGGAGCAGCGCGTGGGCGGCTACCGGATCGAGGTCGCCGAGCCGCTGCGCAAGCTGCGCCTCGTGCTGGAGGAGACCGAGGGGATCGGCCTCGACCTGACCTGGCGCGGCTCCTTCGACGTCGTACAGGAGCTGCCGCACGTGATGCGGCAGGGCAGCGGCACCGCGCTGGACGCCCAGCGGTTCGCCCAGGTCGGCACCTGGGAGGGCGTGATCTCGATCGACGGCTCCGAGATCCAGGTCAGCCCGGACACCTGGCTCGGCAGCCGCGACCGCTCCTGGGGGATCCGCCCGCTCGGCGGCGCCCCGTCCGGCGGCAAGCCCTACGACCCGCCGTTCGAGGGGATGTGGTGGCTCTACGTGCCGCTGCGCTTCGAGGAGTTCTGCGTCGTCCTGATCATCCAGGAGACCCCCGACGGCTACCGCACCCTCAACGACTGCACCCGGGTCTGGGCCGACGGCCGGGTGGAGCAGCTCGGCTGGCCGCGCGCGACCATCCGCTACGCCTCCGGGACGCGCGTCCCGACCGGCGCGACGATCGTCTGCACCACCCCGGCCGGGGAGGAGCTGGTGCTGGAGGTGACCTCGAAGCTGCCGGTCCCGATCCACGTCGGCGGCGGCTACGGCGGCGACTCCGACTGGGCCCACGGCCTCTGGAACGGGCCGAAGTTCACCGAGCGGGTCACCTACGACATGAACGCCCCCGACGTCGTGGGCCGGACCCCGTTCGGCGTCATCGACCACGTCGGCCACGCCGTCGCCAGCGGCCCCGGGCTCGGGGTGGCCGGAGGGTCCGCCGAGGGCTGGGGGCTGTTCGAGCACGGCCTGCTCGGCCGCCACGACCCCAGCGGCTTCAAGGACTGGTTCGACGCCGCGCCATGAGGTGGTTTCGAGGCTCGGCGCCGGGGCGCCTCGCACCTCAACCACCGGCGTCGGTGGTTGAGGCGTGAGTGAAGCGAGCCGACCCGGTGGTTGAGGTGCGAGCGAAGCGAGCCGACCCGGTGGTTGAGGTGCGAGCGAAGCGAGCCGACCCGGTGGTTGAGGTGCGAGCGAAGCGAGCCTCGAAACCACCACACCCACGAGAAGGAGATCCGACATGACCCTGGACCGCGACGCGCTGTTCATCGGCGGCGCCTGGGCCAAGCCCGCGACCGACGCCGTGCTGGAGGTGGTCTCCCCGCACAGCGAGGAGGTCGTCGCCCGCGTGCCCGAGGGCTCGGCCGCCGACATCGACGCCGCCGTCGCGGCCGCCCGGCGGGCGTTCGACGAGGGTCCGTGGCCGCGGATGAGCCCGGCCGAGCGGATCGACGTCGTCCAGAACCTCTCCGGGCTGTACGCCGCCCGGCTGGAGGAGATGGCGACGGTGATCAGCACCGAGATGGGCTCGCCGATCTCGTTCGCCAGCCTGGCCCAGGCGCCGGCGCCGTGGATGCAGATCGAGGCGTTCCTGGCCATCGCCCGGGAGTTCCCGTGGGAGTCGATCCGCCCCGGTGCCCTCGGCCCGGAGGTGATGGTCCGGCACGAGCCGGTCGGCGTCGTCGCCGCCATCCCGCCGTGGAACGTCCCCCAGTTCACCGTGATCTCCAAGCTCGTCCCCGCGTTGCTCGCCGGCTGCACGGTGGTGGTCAAGCCCGCGCCGGAGAGCCCGCTGGACTGCTACGTGCTGGCCGAGATCCTGGGCGAGGCCGGCGTGCCCGAGGGCGTGGTCAGCATCGTGGCCGGCGGTCGGGAGGTGGGCGAGCACCTGGTCCGCCACCCCGGCGTCGACAAGGTCGCCTTCACCGGGTCCACCGCGGCCGGGCGCAGGATCGGCGCGATCTGTGGCGAGCAGCTCAAGCGGGTCTCGCTGGAGCTCGGCGGCAAGAGCGCCGCGATCGTTCTCGACGACGCCGACGTCGCCGCCACCATCGAGGGGTTGAAGTTCATCGGCCTGATGAACTCCGGCCAGGCCTGCGTGGCGCAGACCCGGGTGCTGGTCAGCCGCGCGATGCACGACGACTTCGCCACCGCTCTCGCCGAGGCGGTCGCCGCGATGAAGGTCGGCGACCCGCTCGACCCCGCCTCCGAGATCGGGCCGATGGTCGCCCGGCGCCAGCAGGAGCGCGTCGAGGGCTACATCGGCATCGGCCAGCAGGAGGGTGCCAAGCTCCTCACCGGTGGCCCCGGCCGCCCCGACGGCCTCGACCGCGGCTGGTACGTGCGCCCGACCGTCTTCGCCGCCGTCGACAACCGGATGCGGATCGCCCAGGAGGAGATCTTCGGCCCGGTGCTGTCGGTGATCCCGTACGACGACGTCGACGACGCCGTCCGGATCGCCAACGACTCGGCGTACGGCCTGGCCGGCACGGTGTGGACGACCGACCAGGACGCCGGCGTCGACGTCGCCCGCCGGGTGCGCACCGGCACGTTCGGCGTGAACACCTACACGATGGACTTCGCCGCGCCGTTCGGCGGCTACAAGGAGTCCGGCGTCGGGCGCGAGTTCGGGCCCGAGGGGCTGGCGCAGTACACGGAGCTGAAGTCGGTGTACCTGGCGTCGCCGGAGATGTGACGGGGGTGTCGGGATCACCGGTCGACCGGTGATTCCGACGCTTGACAGGCGTTGCAACGGCCCCCCAGTGACAGAACTCCCTGTCCGGTGGGACCACCGTGACACAAGTGATCCGCCGTCCGCCGCCCCGCGGCGGGCGGCCGCACTTTCGTTACCGTTCGGTAGCGACGGTGACGGCGCTCACCTACGCTCGCGGCCATGGGGAACGGCACGGGGGACACGCTCCACTACGACGTCCTGGTCATCGGCTCCGGCTTCGGCGGCTCGGTGACCGCGCTGCGGCTCACCGAGAAGGGGTACCGGGTCGGCGTGCTCGAGGCCGGCGCGCGGTTCGCCGACGACGACTTCGCCGACACCTCCTGGGACCTCAAGCGCTACCTCTTCGCACCGGCGGCCGGCTGCTACGGGATCCAGCGGATCGACGCGGTCCGGGACTGCCTGATCCTCGCCGGCGCCGGGGTGGGCGGCGGGAGCCTGGTCTACGCCAACACGCTCTACGAGCCCCTCGATGCGTTCTACGCCGACCCCTCCTGGTCGCACATCACCGACTGGAAGGCGGAGCTGGCGCCCTACTACGACCAGGCCAAGCGGATGCTGGGCGTGGCGACGTACCCGCGGATGACGCCGGCCGACGAGGTGATGAAGGCGACCGCCGAGGAGATGGGCGTCGGCGACACGTTCCACCCCACCCCGGTCGGGGTCTTCTTCGGCGGCCCCCGGCAGGCCCAGGGCGTCGAGGTCGCCGACCCCTACTTCGGGGGCGCCGGACCCGCCCGCAACGCCTGCACGCACTGCGGGGAGTGCATGACCGGGTGCCGCCACAACGCCAAGAACACGCTGGTCAAGAACTACCTCCACCTCGCCGAGCAGGCCGGTGCGGTGGTCCACCCGCTGACCACGGTGACCCGGGTCCGGCCGCGTGAGGGCGGCGGCTACGTCGTCGAGGCCCGCTGGACCAAGGCCAAGCTGTCGCGGGGCAGCGCCGAGAAGACCTTCACCGCCGACCAGGTCGTCCTCTCCGCCGCCGCGCTCGGTACCCAGAAGCTGCTCCACCGCCTCAAGGCGACCGGTGACCTGCCCGACGTCTCGGACCGGCTCGGTGTGCTCACCCGGACCAACTCCGAGTCGCTGCTCGGGTCGATCGCGCCGGTCGACTCCGACGTGGACTACAGCCGCGGCGTCGCCATCACCTCCTCCTGGCACCCCGACGAGGTCACCCACATCGAGCCCGTCCGCTACGGCAAGGGCTCCAACGCGATGTCCCTGCTGCAGACGGTGCTGACCGACGGCGACGGGCCGCGACCGCGCTGGCAGACCTGGCTGGGCGAGATGTGGCGGCAGCGGCGCAACGTCCGCGACCTCTACGACCTCAAGCACTGGTCCGAGCGGACCGTGATCGCGCTCGTCATGCAGACCGTCGACAACTCGATCACGACCTCGGGACGACGTACGCCGTTCGGCTGGCGCCTCACCTCCACCCAGGGCCACGGGGAGCCGAACCCGACCTGGATCCCGATCGCGAACAGGGCGGTGCGGGCGATGGCCCGGCGGATGGGCGGCACCCCCGGCGGCACGATCGGCGAGCCGTTCGGGATGCCGCTGACCGCGCACTTCATCGGCGGCTGCACCATCGGCGACAGCGCCGAGACGGGCGTCGTCGACCCGTACCACCGCCTCTACGGCCACCCCGGCCTGCACGTCGTCGACGGCTCGACGATCTCGGCCAACCTCGGCGTGAACCCCTCGCTGACGATCACCGCCCAGGCCGAGCGGGCGATGGCCCTGTGGCCCAACAAGGGCGAGCCCGACCCGCGGCCGTGGCTGGGCGCGGGCTACGAGCGCGTCGAGCCGACCGCGCCCCGCGCGCCTGTCGTGCCCGAGGACGCGCCGGGCGCGCTGCGCCTGCCGATCGTCGACGTGAGCTGACGCGGCGGACGCGCGGCGAGCCCCGGAACAAGCGCCAGGGCCCGGCCGGGGAGGGAGGGTGGCCGGGCCCTGGCCGTCCATGCTTCTGCTGGACAGAGCCTGGACAGAGCCCGGACTTCGGGAGGGAGCGTGAATCTCCGGGCTTGTAGGGGAAACGACCGGACCGAACGAGGGTTACGGCGCCGCGGAACATGGTGCGGAACTCGGCGACCCGGCCGGCGCCGGCCGGGATTCCCGGATGAGGTCCCGCCCGTCCCCGCCTAGGCTGGGCGCATGAGCATCGTCGTAGACCTCGACGACCTGGCCCGGGCGCTGGGGGAGCACGACTACGGGTACCTGCTGACCACCGCCGCATCCCCGGACGCGCCGTCGGTGAAGGTCGTGACCGTCGAGCCGGCGCTGGTCGACGACACCCTGCGGATCGCCGCCGCCGGGCGCGGTTCGGCGCGCAACATCGCCGCGAACGAGGTCGTCACCCTCGCCTTCCCGCCGCGGGCCTACCAGGGCTACACGCTGATCGTCGACGGGACCGCGACCGCCGCGGACGGGGACGTGGTGATCACCCCGACGAAGGCCGTGCTGCACCGCCCGGCCGACCACGCCGACGGGCCCGTGCCCGACGACGGCTGCGGCCACGACTGCGCTCCCGTCGGATGAGGGCGGCGAGCTCGCCGGCCTGGGTGACCGCGTTCCTCGACCACGGCGCCGACCCCGAGGCCGGCGGCGATCCGGGCGACGCCGGGTGGGACGGGGCCGTCGGCTTCTGGGCCGCGGTCACCGGCTACGCGCGCTCGGTGCCCCGAGGCGCGACCGGGCAGTTCGCGACGCTGGTGCCGCCCGACGGCGCCGCCTTCCTCAAGGTCCAGCGGCTCGACGCCGGTGCCGACCGGATCCACCTCGACCTCCACGTGGCCGACCCGCGCGCGGCCGCGGACCACGCGGTGACGCTTGGGGCCACCGAGGTGGCGGCCGACCCCGACGGGTACGTCGTGCTGCGCAGCCCCGCGGGGCTGGTCCACTGCTTCGTCGGCCACCCGGGCGGGAGCCGCCCGGCGCCGGTCGTCCGGGATGGGGGCGGCACCGCGCTGGTCGACCAGGTCTGCATCGACGTGCCGCCCGCGTCGTACGACGCCGAGTGCTCGTTCTGGGCGGAGCTGACCGGCTGGGAGCGGAGGTCGTCCTTGGTCTCGACGGTCTTCAGCTCGCTGCTGCGTCCCGACGGGCAGCCGCTCCGATTCCTTCTCCAACGGCTCGACCGGGCCGAGGACCCGGTTGGCGCCCACCTGGACTGGGCGACCACCGACCGGGCGGCCGAGACCGCGTTGCACGTGGCGCTGGGCGCGACCGTGGAGTCGGTCCACCCGGTGTGGACCGTGCTCGTCGACCCCGCCGGCCGGCGCTACTGCCTGACCGATCGCGACCCCGCGACGGGGTTGCTGCCGCCGCCGCGGTGATCCCACCCGCCCCAGGCGTCACGCCGGACAGGCACTTCGGTCGCTTGACGGGCGTTGCATTGCCTGTCAAGCGACCGAATCACCGGTCGACCGGTGATTCCGACCGCCCCCTCACGCCGGCGCCACGAACCCCGGCACGAACTCCTCCATCAACGCGCGGAACGGCGCCTCGGCGCCGAGCTGGCTGAGCACGCCGACGCCGCCGATCCAGGTGCGGTGGATGAGCAGGTACTGCGGCGGCAGGTTGAGGCGCATGGTCACGGTGTAGGCCGGGTTCCGCGGGTCGTTGATGCGCTGGAACTGCTCGCGCATCCAGTCCCGGGAGAAGCGGAAGCGCTCGACCATGGTCGGCTCCACGAACGGCCCGAGGTAGTCCATCAGCAGCTGCGGGTCGATCTTCATCCGGTCCTTGAGGAAGCCCTCCTCGCGCAGCGCGTCGATCAGCGCGTCGCCGTCGCCGGCGGCGCACAGCGAGATCAGGCGGCCCAGCGACGGCGGCAGGCCGTGCTGGGGGAGCCGGGCGACGGAGCCGTAGTCGAGCACGCCGAGGCGCCCGGGCGAGCCGTCGTCGTTCGGGATGATCCGGAAGTTCCCCGGGTGCGGGTCGGCGTGGAGCAGCCCGGTGCGCGCGGGCCCGGAGAAAAGGAAGCGGGCGAAGAGGCCGCCGTAGTGGTCGCGCTCGGCCGGCGTGCCGTCGGCGATGATCGAGGCGAGCGACGAGGTGGAGTCGAGCCACTCGGTGACCAGCACCCGGGGGCCGACGGCCACGACGTCGGGGACCAGGATGTCGGGGTCCTGGGTGAAGGCGGCGGCGAACTCGCGCTGCGCCGAGGCCTCCAGGTCGTAGTCGAGCTCCTCGGCGGCGCGCGCCTGGACCTCGTCGATCAGCGGCTTGAGGTCCATCCCGGGGGCGAGCGGCCCCGCGATCTTGGCCGCGCGGGCCATCGTCCGCAGGTCGGCCTGCAGCGCCTCGGCGGCCTCCGGGTACTGCACCTTCACCGCCACCCGCCGCTCCTCGCCCGACTCGTCGCGCCAGCGTCCCTGGTGGACCTGCCCGATCGAGGCGGCGGCGGTCGGGCCGCCGTCGAGCCAGACCAGGTGCTCGCGCCAGTCCGGGCCGAGGTCGGCGGTGAGGATCTCGCGCACCGTCTGCGTGGCCATCGGCGGCGCGGAGTCCTGCAGCCGGGTCAGGTTCTCCCGGTACGGCGCGGCCAGCTCCTCCGGCAGCGCCGCCTCCAGCACGGAGAGCGCCTGCCCCACCTTCATCGCGCCGCCCTTGAGCTCGCCGAGGGTGCGGAACAGCTGCTCGGCCGTGCGCTGCTGGACCTCGGTCAGCACCGCCTCGGCCGGTGCTCCGCCGAGGCGCTTGCCGAACCCGAGGGCGGTGCGTCCGGCGTAGCCCAACGGGAGGGCGGCGAGCCGCGCGGTGCGGGCGGCGGCTTTGCGAGGCAGGTCGGCCATGCCGTCATTCTCCCCTCACCTGGCAAGCGGCGGCTCAGGCCGCGGCCGCCAGGGCCGTCCGGACCAGTCCGGCGACCACGTCGGGGTGCTGCACGGCGAGGTGGTGGCGCGCGGCCGGCACGGTGACCACCTCGACGTGGTCGCACTCGTCGAGCACCTCCCGCTCGGCGGCGGTGATGCCGACGTGGTCCTTCTCCCCGTAGACCACCCAGGCCGGTACGCCGGCGTGGCACAACCGCGGCGCGACGGACCCGTGCCGGTCGAGGTAGTCGAGGTAGGCGTGCAGCGCGATCCGCACGGCGTGCGGGTCGTTGCGGGCCAGCTCGGCGGCGAGCGCGTCGTAGCGCTCCGGTGGGAAGTCCGCGCGCATCGAGGGCCCGATCACGCGCAGCGCGAGCCGGAACGGGAGGTCGAGGAGGACCTTGCCGAGGTGGTCCAGCGTGCGGGGGACGAGCGACTCGTCGGTGCGCGACAGGCTCGGCGCGAGCAGCACGACCGGGCCCCGCCAGCGGCCGCTGGCGACCACCTCGAGCGCGACGTTGGCGCCCATGCTGTGGCCGAGTACGACGCGGGCGCCGACCTCGTCGGCCAGGCCGGCGACGAGGCGGGCGTAGTCGGACATGGTCAGGTCGCCCTGCGGCTTGCGGCCGCCGTGGCCGGGGAGGGTCGCCGCGACCAGGTGGACCTCGCTCAGCGCCGCCGCGGCGCCGAGGTCGCGGTAGAACTCCGCGGTGCACAGCGCGCCCGGCAGGCAGAGCACCGTCGGGCCGTCCTGCGGTCCGAGCTCGAGCACGTCCCATCCGGGCGCCATGGCGACCACGATGGCACCGCCCCCGGGGCGAGGGAAGGGCGCCGGCCCGCGAATCGGGCGGGCCTCACCAGCCCAGCAGCGAGGCCGACTCGGGGGAGGGGGCGTCCGGCTCCCCGGCGGCGTCGGCGAACGCCGTGAGCGCGGCGACGAGCTCCTCCCGCCCGGTCGGCGGCATCGCGCGCACGATCCGCTCGATCGCCGCCCGCCGCCGGGCCGTGACCGCGCGGACGAGGTCGGTGCCGGCGGCGCTGGCCTCGATCACCACCTCGCGGCGGTCCCGGTCGCTGGCCCGCCGGTCGGCGTACCCGGCGGCGACGAGGCGGTCGACGGCCCGCACCGCCGTCGAGGGGCCCACGCCGAGGCGCTCGGCGAGGAGGCTGAGCCGGGTGGGCCCGTGGCCCTGGAGCACGACGAGGGTCCGGAACTGGGCGAGGGTCACGTGGTCCTCGACGCCGGCCAGGGAGCGCGCGGAGACCCCGACGAGCGCGCGGGAGGCGGTGAGGAGGGCACCGACGAGCGCGTCGACGTCCTCCGGCTCGCGGGGGTCGGTGGGGGCGTCCATGGGCCACCTCACATTTCGTTGCCTGGAGCAATCGTTGCATAATGCAAGTGATATGTCGCACAGCGCCCCCGCCGCCCTCCCCGCGCCCGCCGGCTCGACCCGCACGCTGCACGCGGCCGCCGGCTGGGACGCCCGCCACTGGCTGCGCGAGTCCGACGGCGGGCTGCTGCTCCTCGCGCTCGGCGTCGGCGCGGGCGCCGCGGGCCTGGGCATCGTCTTCCGGTGGCTGATCCGCACCTTCACGGTGCTCTTCTCCGGCCACGCCGACTACGCCGCCGTACCGGGGGCGAGCAACCCGTGGGTGCCGTGGCTGGGACCGTGGTTCGTGCTCCTCACGCCCGTGGTGGCGGGCCTGCTCTACGGGCCGCTGGTGCGTCGCTTCGCGCCCGAGGCCCGCGGCCACGGCGTGCCGGAGGTGATGTACGCGGTGGCGCGGAACGGCGGCCGCATCCGGCCGCGGGTCGCCGCCGTGAAGGCGCTGGCCTCGGCCCTGTGCATCGGCGGCGGGGGATCGGTCGGCCGCGAGGGGCCGATCGTGCAGATCGGCTCGGCCTTCGGCTCGACCCTCGGTGGGGTGGTCCGGCTCTCGGAGGCCCGGCTGCGGGTGCTGGTCGCGTGCGGCGCCGCCGGCGGGATCGCGGCCACGTTCAACGCCCCGCTGGCCGGCGTCTTCTTCGCGATGGAGCTGATCCTCGTCGACTTCGCCGCGCAGTCGTTCGGGATGGTGGTGCTGGCCGCCGTGACCAGCAGCGCCATCGCCCGGGCCGTGCTGGGGGACGAGCCGTTCCTCACCCTCCCCGACTTCGTCCTGGCCCACCTCTGGGAGTACCTGCTGATCGCGGCCCTCGGCGTCCTCGCCGGGTTCGTCGGAGTCGCCTTCACCCGGGTGCTCTACGCCATCGAGGACGCCTGCGACTGGGCCTGGCGCGGCCCCGAGTGGCTGCGCCCCGCGGCCGGCGGCCTGCTGCTGGGCGGCCTCCTGCTGGTGCTCCCGCAGATGTACGGCGTCGGCTACCCGGTCCTCGGCGACGCCGTGGACGGCCGCTACGCCATCGGCTTCCTGCTCGTGCTGCTGGTCGGCAAGGTGGTCGCGACCAGCCTGACGATCGGGATCGGCGGCAGCGGCGGCGTCTTCGCGCCGAGCCTCTTCGTCGGCGCCATGCTCGGGGCCGCCTTCGGCGAGACCGCGGCACAGCTCTCCGGCGGCGGGGTCTCGCAGGTCGGCACCTACGCCCTGATCGGGATGGGTGCGGTCTTCGCCGGCTCGGCCCGCGCGCCGATCACGGCCGTGGTGATCCTGTTCGAGCTGACCGGCGAGTACTCGATCATCCTGCCGATGATGCTGGCCATCGTGATCGCCACCGGGGTCAGCCACCGCCTCAGCGACGAGACCGTCTACACCCTCAAGCTCCGCCGCCGCGGGATCGACCTCGGCCGGCCCGAGCGGATCCGGGCGCACGACCGGGTCGCGGACCTGATGCTGCCGGTCCCCGAGCCGGTGCGCGAGGGCGACCGCCTGGCCGACGTGGCCGGACGGCTCGCCGAGGAGCGGTCGGGCGCGCTGCCGGTGGTGGACGCCGCCGGCGTCTTCCACGGCGTGGTGACCGCGCGGGCCGCGGCCGAGGAGCTCGCCGCCGGCGGGCACGACGCCGACCCGGTCGCGATGGTCGAGGAGTGGCCCGTCCGGCTGCGGGCCGACGACTCCGTCGCCGACGGGCTGGCCGCGCTGGAGCGCAGCGGCGCCCCCGCCGTACCCGTGCACGGACCCGCGGACGGCCCCGACGCCGACGACGTCGTCGGCTGGCTCACCTTCCAGGCCGCGTTGGCCGGCTCCGTGCGCACCTGACCCCGTCGCCGGCCCGACGTGATCTCGGCCACCGCCTCGGAGCGGGCGATCGCGCCGTTGCGCGATCGCCGCCACCGAGCGGCGTCGTGATCCCGCCATGGCGGTTTGTCGCCCGCCCCAGGGACTTGGCGGGGCCCGTCCGGTCGGCGTCTCATGCTCCCTGTGAAACGTTCAAACCTCTTGCTCGCCACGGGCGCACTCGTCGTCCCCACCGTGCTCGTCGGCGGCGCCCTCAGCGCCACCGGCGCGCCCGACCACCAGCCGGACGTCGAGCGGATCGTCCTGCTCGACCCCGCCAAGGCCGCCGTCCACGCCGCCCCGGGCCGGGCCCGGAAGGCCGCGTTGGCCGAGGTGCGCGCCGACCAGGGCGCGCTGGAGGCCGCCGCCGACGGGGCGGGCATCGACCTCGCCGTCTCCGACCGCTTCGAGTACGTCGTGAATGCTGTCTCGGTCAGCGTTCCCGCGGACCAGTTGGCCGACCTCGCGGCGCTGCCCGGCGTCACCGGGGTCGTCGAGCCGGTCGTCTACGCGGCCCCGGAGCCGGTCGCGGAGACCGCCGCGGAGATCCTCGAGAAGGCGCTGGAGGCCGCGACCCGGACCCGCAAGGGCAGGGGCGACGTGACCGTCACCGACCTGACCGGCGTCCCGGAGGCCCACCGTGCGGGGTTCAGCGGCGCGGGCGTCGAGATCGGCATCATCGACTCGGGTCTGGCCTACGACCACCCCGCCTTCGCCGGCCGGTACCTCGGCGGCTACGACTTCGCCATGGGCGACGACGACCCGTACGACGACGTCATCGGCTCCGCCGCCGGTCACGGCACCCACGTCGCCGGCATCGCGCTGGGTGACGACGAGCACATGACCGGGGTCGCGCCCGAAGCCCGGGTGCGCGCGTACCGGGTCTTCGGCAGCGGCGGCGGCGCCAACGACGACGTCATCCTCGCCGCGCTCGACCGGGCCGCCGCCGACGGCGTCGACGTGGTCAACATGAGCCTCGGCGACCCGAAGCAGCGCAGCACGAGCCCGGTGGCGCTCGCGGTCAACCAGCTCTCCGACTCGGGCGTCCCGGTGGTGGTCTCCAACGGCAACGGCTTCGCCGGGCCGTTCTCCGGCTCCGCCCCCGGCGTGGCCGAGAAGGCCATCGCCGTCGGCAGCGTCTACAGCGACTCGATGCCGTGGCTCGCGTTCTCGCTGAACGACGGCTCGGAGGAGACGATCCCGTTCGAGATCGGCAACCGCAACGCGAACGCCCCGTCCTCGGGCAGCGCCGAGGTGGTCGAGGTGACCACCGGGTGCGAGCCGCTCGAGGCCGGCAGCCTGGACGGCAAGGTCGCCCTTTTCGCCCTCCGGTACGGCGACTACACCTGCCGCGCGATGGACCAGGCGCGCACCGTGCGCGCCGCCGGTGCCGTCGCCGGCCTGCACTACAACCCGCGCACCTCCGAGGACCTGTTCACCACCTCGGTCTGCTGCGGCGCCGCGATCGACATGCCGATCGCGCTGATCCGCGGCCGCGACGCCGACCGCATCCTGGAGGCCGACTCCCCGGTCATCACCTGGGGCGCCTACTACAGCGAGTCCCGCGACGAGTCGCTGACCGGCATGACGTCGTTCGGCTCCGCGTGGGGCCCGGGCAGCGAGATGGAGTTCAAGCCCGACGTGTCCGCGCCCGGCGAGTACATCTTCTCCACGGTCACCCCCGCCCAGGGCTACTACGGCCAGAAGGCCGGCACCTCGATGGCCGCGCCGCACGTGGCCGGGATCGTCGCCCTGATGCTGCAGGCCGACCCGACCCTGACGCCGGAGGAGATCCGCGAGGTCCTCGCCAACACCGCGACGCCGATGGGCTTCACCGGTGACCCGGACCGGGGCCTGCAGCCCACCGCCCAGCAGGGCGCCGGCCGCGTCAACGCCGTCCGGGCCCTGGCGGTGGTCACCGGGGCCGCGCCGACCGCGAGCCCGTCCCGCCTCGCCTTCGGCGACCTCGAGGGCCGCCAGGCGGTGCAGAGGATCGAGGTGGGGAACGACGGCGACGAGGCGGTCACCTACGCCGTGACGCACGAGGCCACGGTCTCGGCGGAGCCGCCGTACACCCACTACTGGGTGCCGAACGACGCCGCGAGCTCCGTCTCCTTCAGCCGCGAGACGATCACGGTGAGGGCCGGCGCCTCGCAGTCGCTGACGGTGAAGGTCCGCGAGCCCGGCAGCGTGCCGGAGGGCACCCTGCTCGGCGGCTGGGTCGTGCTCACCCCGACGACGCCCGGCCACGGGACCATCCGGGTCCCGTACCAGGCGCTGGCCGGCGACCGCGACGCCGTCTCGGCGATCAACCCGACGCTGACGGCGATCAACACGAAGATGGACAACCCGTCGCTGCGGCCGTCGTACAGCTTCAACAAGAGCGTTCCGGTGACGCTGGACTACTCGGACGCGCTGACCACCAACAACACCGCGTACCTGCTGGTCTCGCACGGGTTCCCGCTGCTCGAGCGCTACCGGATGCAGGTCGTCGACTCCCGTGGCAACGTCGTGGCCACGCCGTTGGACGAGGCCTGGACCTTCCGGATCTCGGGCGCCGGCACCGGCTACCAGATGCTCACGTGGGCCGGGAAGGACGACGACGGCGACCCCGTCGCCGCCGGCACGTACCGCCTGCGGCTGGTCTTCGAGAAGGCGCTCGGCGACGCCGACGGCGCTCCGGCGACGGAGACCTGGAGCTCGCCCGACATCACCGTGGTCCGCTGACCCTCGGGTCACCTCAGCGCCGGTGCCGGGGACCGATCATCGGTCCCCGGCACCGCGTGCGTCACCGCCCATGAGCGACAATGCCCACCGCAGCGTTCCCGCACGGCGGAGGGGTCGGTTGGCACTGGACTACCTGGGCGTCGCTCCCGACGAGGAGCGGGTCTACCGGGCGCTGCTGTCCCGCCCGGACGGGCACGCCGCCGAGCTCGCCGACGTGCTCTCGCTGCCGCCCGGCCGCGTCGCCGTCGCCCTGGAGGGCCTGGTCGCCCGCGGCCTGGCGACGCCCCGCGCGGGGGAGCGGTTCTCGGCGATCTCGCCCGACATCGCCCTCGGCTCGCACCTCTCGGACCAGCGTGGGCGCCTGCACGACGCGGAGCTGGCGCTCGCCGAGCTGGTCGAGGCCTACCGGACCAGCGCGCTCGGCAACGCCGAGCGCGAGCTCATCGAGGTCGTCCACGGGCCCGAGGCGGTGCAACGGCGCTACCTGCAGCTGCAGCTCGGCGCGACCGAGCGGATCGACACGTTCGTGACGGGCCGGCCGCAGGTGGTCAGCGACCGCAACACCGAGGAGGCCACGGTGCTGGCCCGCGGCATCCGGGCCCGGGCCGTGATCGACCGCGACTTCCTCGCCGAGCCGGACGGCGTGCGCAACGTCGAGGACTCCCTCGGCGCCGGGGTCGAGGTGCGCGCGACCAGCCAGATCCCGCTCAAGCTCATCGTCGTCGACGGCCGGCTGGCGATGCTGCCGCTGCTCGGCCGCGGGGACGGGGTGGACCCGAGCCTGGTGCTGCGCGGCGGCCTCGCGCACCTGGCGCAGGGCCTGTTCGACGCAGTCTGGGCGCGTGCCCGGCCCTACGGCACCACCAGCGAGGCACTGGACCCGGTGGACAGCCGGATCATGCAGCTGCTGCTCGCCGGCTTCACCGACGCGGCCGTCGCCGGCCAGCTCGACCTGTCCAGCCGCACCGTGCAGCGCCGGATCAGCGCCCTGATGGGGCGCGCCGGCGTCGCCAGCCGCGTGCAGCTCGGCTGGCACGCGCGCGAGCACGGCTGGGGCTGACCCGCGCCGGCGGGCGCTCGGTCAGGCGCGCTTGGCGACGAGCTCGACCAGCGTGCCGTCGGGGTCCCGGACCACCGCGTTGCGGTTGTCGTTCCCGGTGTCGTGCGGCTCGGTCACCACCGGCGCCCCGCTCGCGGTGACCGCGGCGAACGCCTCGTCGACGTCGTCGACCCAGAAGACCAGCGACATCGCCGGGCGGCCGACGTCGGCGTCCAGGCCGTGCACGCGCCGGGCCGCCTCGGCGGTGCTGACCCCGAGGACGAAGCCGCCCGCCCGCATCTCGACGTGCTCGGGCACGCCCTCGAGCGGCGTGCGGAACGTCTCGGGGAGCCCGAGCAGGCCCTGGTAGAAGCCCAGGGAGGCGTTGATGTCGTCGCTGAAGACGTTGACCAGTCCCGACGTGATCACCACCCCAGGGTAGGGGCGCGGGGCTCAGGCGGGCCCGACTTCTTCGGGCTCCGGCTGAAACCGGCGTACCTCCTGCGGCCAGCCGCAGGCGACCGCGACCTTGCCGGCCCAGAACGCGGCCGCCTCCCGGTCCGGTACGTCGACGACGGTGATGCCGCCGAGGAACTCCTTGGTCTCGGCGTAGGGACCGTCGGTGACCAGGACCGTGCCGCTGGTCGCGTCCACGCTGAACGCGTCCTCGATCTCCTCGTCGAGGCCGCCGGCGAAGACGAAGACGCCCGCCTCCTTCATCTCGTCCAGGGCCGCCATGGCCAGCGGGCCGCGCGAGCGGAACCACTCCTCGGTGTGGTCGCCGACCCACTGCTGGTTGAAGTAGATGGCGTACTGGGGCATGTCTCCTCCTGCGGTCGGTGTCACGCGGGCAGACCTCGTGGCCGCCCTCACCTCATCGACGAACGGCGGCGTCCCGATACGACACCCTCAGGTGGGGAACGGGACCCCGGTGTTGGCGTGGCAGCGGTAGCCGTGCGGCACCTTGTGCAGGTACTGCTGGTGGTGCGGCTCGGCGTAGAAGTAGTGGCCCGCCGGCCTGATCTCCGTGGTGATCTCGCCGTAGCCGCGGCGCGCGATCTCGTCGCCGTACACCTTCGTCAGCTCGGCCGCGACCTGCTCCTGCTCGGGGGAGTGGGTGTAGATCGCGGAGCGGTACTGGGTGCCGATGTCGTTGCCCTGGCGCATGCCCTGGGTGGGGTCGTGCACCTCGAAGAACCGCTTGACCAGGTCGGCGTAGGAGACCTCGGCCGGGTCGAAGACGATCCGCACGGCCTCGGTGTGCCCGGTACGCCCGCTGCACACCTCCTCGTACGTCGGGTGCGGCGTGGTGCCGCCGGCGTAGCCCACGGAGGTGGACCAGACGCCGGGGACCTGCCAGAAGATCTCCTCGGCGCCCCAGAAGCAGCCGAGGCCGAACTCGGCGACCTGGAAGCCGTCGGGGATGTTGGACTCGTCGGTCACCAGCGGCGTGTGCAGGACCTCGTGCAGCGTCGGCGCGACGAAGGCGGGAGCAGCCCGACCCGGCAGCGCCTGGGCGGGGTCGACCATCTCGGTCTTGCGGCGGGACGTGAACATGCCCCTATTGTCCCCGCCTCGCCAAGTCTCACTCCTCGGGGATCGCACCGGTCGTGAGTAGGCTCGCGGGGTGAGTGAGCGCGACCTCGTCAAGAGCGGGTTCGAGACCCGCGCGGTCCACGCCGGCTACGAGCCGGATCCGACCACCGGGGCGGTGATCCCGCCGATCTACGCGACCTCGACCTACGCCCAGGACGGCGTCGGCGGGCTGCGCGGCGGCTACGAGTACAGCCGCTCGGGGAACCCGACCCGGACCGCGCTGGAGGAGACGCTGGCGGCGCTCGAGGGCGGCAGTCACGGCTTCGCGTTCGCCTCCGGCCTGGCGGCCGAGGACACCCTGGTCCGGGCGCTGTGCCGCCCCGGGGACCACGTGGTGCTGCCCGACGACGCCTACGGTGGCACGTTCCGGCTCTTCGACAAGGTGGAGAGGGCGTGGGGGCTGGAGCACTCCCCGGCACCCGTCTCGGACACCGACGCGATCGCCGCGGCCATCCGGCCCGGGCGGACGAAGCTGGTCTGGCTGGAGACGCCGACCAACCCGATGCTCACCATCGGCGACATCGCCGCCGTCGCCCGGGTCGCCCACGACGCCGGTGCCCTGCTGGTCGTCGACAACACCTTCGCCTCCTCCTACCTCCAGCAGCCGCTGTCCCTGGGCGCCGACGTGGTGGTGCACTCGACGACCAAGTACGCCGGGGGCCACTCCGACGTGGTCGGCGGCGCCCTCGTGGTGGACGACGCCGACCTGGCCGAGCGGATCGGCTACCACCAGAACGCGATCGGCGGCGTCGCCGGGCCGTTCGACTCCTGGCTCGTGCTGCGCGGGCTGAAGACGCTGGCGCTGCGGATGGAGCGGCACAGCGACAACGCCGAGCGGGTGGTGGAGTTCCTCGCCGACCACCCGGGCGTCACCGAGGTGATCTACCCGGGCCTGCCCGGCCATCCCGGGCACGAGGTCGCCGCCCGCCAGATGCGCCGCTTCGGCGGCATGGTCTCGTTCCGCGTCGCCGGCGGCGAGGAGCGGGCCCTCGCGATCTGCGCGGCCACCGAGGTCTTCACCCTCGGGGAGTCGCTCGGCGGCGTGGAGTCGCTGATCGAGCACCCCGGCCGGATGACCCACGCCAGTGTCGCGGGCACGGACCTGGAGGTCCCGGCCGACCTGGTCCGGCTCAGCGTCGGGATCGAGACCGCCGAGGACCTGCTCGCCGACCTGGGCCGGGCCCTCGGATGAGCGATCACCGCGGGACCGGTCCGGGGGAGCACGGGGAGCCGGAGGAGTACGCCGAGCCGGCCGAGGACCACGCCGAGGAGCAGTCCGCCGAGGGGCAGTCCGAGGGGCAGTCCGAGGAGCAGGCCCACCGCCGCGGCCGCCGGCTGCCCCGGCTGCTGGCGCGCGGCGACGGCGGCGATGGCGACGACGACCGGAACGAGACGCCGGAGGAGCGCGCCGAGCGGGAGCACCGCGAGCACGAGGAGAACCTGCTGCGCCGGTTCGCCCACCAGTGGGCGACGGTCCGCGAGGAGCGGCGCTCGGAGCCCGCGCCCATCGCGGGCGGCCCGTCCAACCTGCGCCGGGCCGAGGTGCCGTGGGCGCTCGACGTGGCCGCCAGCTGGGCGTGGCGGCTGCTGCTGATCGGCGCCGCGGCTTACGCGCTGATGTGGCTGCTCGGCTTCTTCTCCGTGGTCACGGTGCCGCTCGCGATCGCGCTGCTGATCAGCGCGCTGGCCAGCCCGTTCGTCGAGGGCCTGCGGCGGATCGGCCTCCCGCGCGGGATCTCGGCGCTGCTCGTCGTGCTCGCCGGGTTCGCGCTCGTCGGCGCGCTGCTCACCTTCGCCGGGCAGCAGGTCGCGGCGGGCGCCACGGACCTGGCCGACTCCACCGTCGAGGGCCTGGAGGAGATCCGCACCTGGCTGCGCGACGGTCCGCTGCACGCCAGCGACTCCCAGATCAACGACTACCTCAAGAGCGCCCAGGACCTCATCCAGGAGCGCTCCCAGGACGGCGAGGTGATCAGCCAGGTCACCGAGGTGGGCAGCGCCGTGGGCCACGTCGTGGCCGGCTTCTTCATCTCGCTGTTCGCCACCTACTTCTTCCTCGCCGACGGCGACCGCATCTGGGGCTGGCTGGTCCGGATCGCGCCCCGCGCCGCCCGGGAGCGCGCCGACAGCTCGGGCCGGGTCGCCTGGGTCTCGCTGGTCCAGTTCGTCCGGGCCACCGTGATCGTCGCCCTCGTCGACGCCACCGGCATCGCCATCGGCGCCGCGATCCTGGACGTGCCGTTCGTGCTCGCGATCGGCGTGCTGGTCTTCCTCGGCGCCTTCGTGCCGATGATCGGTGCCACCATCGCCGGCGCCGTAGCGGTGCTCGTCGCCCTCGTCGACCAGGGGCCGGTCACGGCGCTGCTGATGTTCGCGGTCGTGATCGGCGTGCAGCAGCTGGAGGGTCACATCCTGCAGCCGTTCCTGCTCGGCCGCTGGGTCTCGCTGCACCCGCTCGGCGTGATCGTGGCGATCGCGGCGGGCGTGCTGGTCGCCGGCATCGTCGGCGCGCTGGTCGCGGTGCCGCTGGCCGCCTCGGCCAACGCGGTCATCCAGCACCTGGCGGCGCCGTCGATGCCCCCCGAGGCCGTGGAGGACGCCATCGAGGGAGGCCATGATGGGTGACGTGGTCCTCGACGTGGCGGACGTGGAGGCGGCGCGGTCGCTGGTCGACGAGGTCGCCGTGCGCACGCCGCTGATCGAGTCCCGCTGGCTCGGCGGGCTCCTGGACCGGCCGGTGTGGCTCAAGTGCGAGAACCTGCAGCGCACCGGGTCGTTCAAGGTGCGCGGCTCCGCGGTCCGGATCGCGCGGCTCGACCCCGAGGTGCGCGCCCGCGGCGTCGTCGCAGCCTCGGCCGGCAACCATGCGCAGGGGGTGGCGCTGGCCGCCCGCCAGCACGGCATCCCGGCCACGGTCTTCATGCCCGAGGGCGCGCCGATCAACAAGGAGCGGGCCACGCGCGCGTACGGCGCGGACGTGGTCTTCGCCGGGCCGACGCTGGAGGACGCGCTCGCCGCGGCGGAGCAGCGCGCCGCCGAGACCGGGGCGACGCTGATCCACCCGTTCGACCACCGCGACATCCTGGCCGGCCAGGGCACCGTCGGGCTGGAGGTGCTGGAGCAGTGCCCGGACGTGGCGACCGTCCTGGTCCCGACCGGTGGCGGCGGCCTGCTGGGGGGCATCGCGGTCGCGGTGAAGGCCCGCCGTCCCGACGTACGGGTGATCGGGGTGCAGGCGGCGGAGGCCGCGGCGTTCCCCGCCTCGCTGGCGGCCGGCCACCCGATCCGGCTGACCGAGATGCACACGATGGCCGACGGGATCGCCGTCGGCCGGCCCGGCGAGCTCACGCTGCCGCTGGTGCGCGACCACGTCGACGAGATCGTGACCGTCTCCGAGGAGGCGCTCTCCCGGACGCTGCTGGCGCTGCTGGAGCGCGAGAAGCTGGTCGTCGAGCCGGCCGGGGCGGCCGCGGCCGCGGCGGTGGCCGCGGCGGCGCTCGACGGCACCGCCGACGACCTCACCGGCCCGGTGGTCGTGCTGCTCTCCGGGGGCAACGTCGACCCGCTGCTGCTGGGCAAGGTGATCCGGCACGGCATGACCGCCGCCGGGCGGTACCTGACACTGCAGGTCACGATCCCCGACCTGCCGGGCGGCCTGGCCCGGCTCCTGGTCGAGGTCGCCGACGCGGGGGCCAACGTGCTGGAGGTGGTCCACGAGCGGACCTCGCCCCGGCTCCACATCGGCGAGGTCGAGGTGCACCTGCAGCTGGAGACCCGGGGCGAGGAGCATGCCGCAGCCGTCGTCGAACGGCTGCGGCAGCACGGCTTCGTCACCGGCCGGTGACGATCCGGGTGGTCGCGGTGGCGGTCCCTGACGGGACCGGTCGGGTCAGCTGGTGAACGGCTTCGCGTCGAGGATGATCACGGTCTGCGGGCGGCCGTTGACCTCGTAGGTGACGCTCTCGCCCTTGCTGCGGCCGTTGATCGCGGCACCCAGCGGGGCCTCCGGGGTGTAGACGTCGACGTCGTCGGACGGCGCGGCCTCGCGGGAGCCGAGCAGCAGGAAGGTCTCGGCCTCGTCGTCGTCGTCGCCGTCGAACTTGTAGGTGACGAGCATGCCGGGCTCGACGACGCCGTCGTCGGCCGGGGTCTCGCCGATCTCGGCGCGGCGGATCATGTCCTCGAGCTGCGCGATGCGGGCCTCGTTCTTGCCCTGCTCCTCGCGGGCGGCGTGGTAGCCGCCGTTCTCCTTGAGGTCCCCCTCGTCGCGGGCGGCACTGATCTCGGCCACGATCTCCTGGCGGCGGGGACCCTTGAGGTGGTCCAGCTCGGCCTGCAGCTTGTCGAAGGCCTCCTGGGTCAGCCAGATGGTGTTCTGGCCCCCGAGGTGCTCGGTCTGCGTCATGGCTTCACTCCTGAGTGCTGCTTGGTTACGGGTACTGCTCCGCATCGGGTGATGCGGTGTACGCCGTCGGACACGTTCGTCGCGGCGCGGGGCCATCCGGTCGTGGGCCACACGGTCGCCTCGACGTCTGCGTGTTTCACGCTAGCGGTCCGCGGCGCGACCTGGACGGCAGATACCCCAGTTTAACAACCGACCGGGGACAGCACCGAGTTCTCGGCAACCCCGCCCCGGCGCGGGCCGGGGTGCGGGCGGGGGTTCGGGCCGTCGACCGGGTCAGCGCGGCCGGGGCTGTCCGGGGGCCGTGCAACCGAGCCACTCGACCGTCGTGGCGCGCCGGTCGGTGCTCACCTCGTAGGTGTGGTCCGGGCCCTCCGCGGGGTCCGGGTGCACGGTGATCTCGCCGACCACGGTCTTGTCGTGCGCGATCGCCCGGATCGTGCACGCGGCGTCGACCGGCTCGTCGCCGTACTTGAGGCGGACGGTGATCGTCGCGGTGTGGTCGTCGAGGATGTCGTGGGTGAGCTCCTGGGAGGCCACCGGCGGGTCGGCGTTGAACATCGTCGCCCAGGCCAGCCAGACCAGCAGCGCCGCCACGATCACGCCGCCGACGACCGCGACGACGAGGCGTGCGCCGCGCGACGGCGCGCCGTAGCGCTGCTGCAGGGAATCGTGGTCGGTGGTCACCGGTTCATGGTCGCATGACGTCGATTCCTACGATGGGGGGCATGTCCGCTGACCGCCCCGCCCGCACCGGGCTCCGGCTCATGCACGTCCACGCCCATCCCGACGACGAGTCCAGCAAGGGGGCGGCCTCCACGGCGAGGTACGTCTCCGAGGGCGTCGACGTCCACGTGGTGACCTGCACCGGGGGTGAGCGCGGCTCCGTCCTCAACCCGAAGATGGACCGTCCCGACGTGCTGGCCAACATCACCGAGATCCGCCGCCAGGAGATGGAGCGGGCGCGCGACATCCTCGGGATCACCCAGGACTGGCTGGGCTTCGTCGACTCCGGCTGGCCCGAGGGCGACCCGAAGCCGCCGCTGCCGGAGGGCTGCTTCGCGCTGGTCCCGCTGGAGGAGTCGGTGGAGCGGCTGGTGGCGCTGGTGCGCTCGTTCCGGCCGCACGTGATGACGACGTACGACGAGCGTGGCGGGTACCCGCACCCCGACCACATCCGCTGCCACCAGGTGAGCGTGGCCGCGTTCGAGGCCGCCGGCGACCCCGACCGCTTCCCGGAGGCGGGCGAGCCCTGGCAGCCGGCCAAGCTCTACTACCACCACTCGTTCAACCGGCCCCGGATGCAGGCGCTGCACGACGCGATGCTCGAGCACGACCTGGAGTCCCCGTGGGCCGAGCGGCTCAAGGAGTGGAAGCCGGAGCCGGAGTGGGACGCCCGGATCACCACCCGGGTGCCCTGCGCCGACTTCTTCGGGGTCCGCGACCAGGCGCTCCTGGCGCACGCGACCCAGATCGACCCCGACGGCTTCTGGTTCGCGATCCCGCGCGAGCTGCAGGAGAAGGTGTGGCCCACCGAGGACTACGAGCTGGTCAGCAGCCACGTGGAGAGCGCGGTGCCCGAGGACGACCTGTTCGCCGGGATCGTGCCGGACCCCGCCTGACCGACACCGGGTCCGGGCGGAGCCC
This sequence comes from Nocardioides sp. YIM 152588, assembly GCF_040191335.1. Taxonomy (NCBI): domain Bacteria; kingdom Bacillati; phylum Actinomycetota; class Actinomycetes; order Propionibacteriales; family Nocardioidaceae; genus Nocardioides; species Nocardioides sp. YIM 152588. The sequence goes on from NZ_JBEGDJ010000006.1 coordinate 65,937, forward strand.
GGTGCCGACCTAGACTGGGCCCATGTACGCCGGTCTCTCGTCGCTGCTCCTCCTCGCCCAGGAGGTGCCCGAAGACAATGACGTGGTCGCGGGCTGGATGGGCTTCACCGTCTTCATCGGCCTGATCATCGCGGTGGCGCTGCTCGGCTGGAGCCTGACCCGCCACCTGCGCAAGGCCGACCGGGCCGCCGAGGAGGGCGCGTTCGACCCGTCCGAGCCGAAGCGGCGCCCGGGCGCGCGGGACCTCTGATGGTCGGCGCCGACCAGCTCCTGGGGTTCGGGCTGGCGGCGCTCGTGGTGATCGTGATCCCCGGGCCGAGCGTGGTCTTCACGGTCGGCCGCGCCCTCGCCTACGGGCAGCGGGTGGCCGTCGCCACGGTGGCCGGCAACACGCTCGGGCTCTTCGTCGTGATGTGCCTGGTCTCGGTCGGTCTCGGCGCCGTGGTGGCGCGCTCGCAGGCGGTCTTCACCACGATCAAGCTGCTGGGCGCGGCCTACCTGGTGTGGCTCGGCGTCCAGGCGCTGCGGCACCGCCGCGCGCTCCGGGTGAGCGCGGAGGCCGACGGCCCGGTGCTGGGCTGGGGCACGGCGGTGCGCCAGGGGTTCGTGGTCGGCGTCAGCAACCCCAAGGGCTTCCTCCTCTTCGCGGCGCTGCTGCCACCGTTCGTGGACCGCGCGGCCGAGGCCGCGCCGGTGCCCGCGCAGATGCTGGCGCTGGGGCTCTTCGCGGTGCTGGTGGGGCTGGTCTGCGACTCGGCCTGGGCGCTGGCCGCCGGCCGGGCGCGGGAGTGGTTCGCGCGCTCGCCGGGCCGCAGCGCCGGGCTGGGCACGGTCGGCGGCACGTCGATGATCGGGCTCGGCGTCGCGCTCGCGCTCCTGCCCGAGCGCTGACGGCCGGCCCGGTCGCTCCGGCTCCGGCTCCGGCTCCGGGTCGGGGCCTCAGGCGACCAGGTACGCCGTCACCATCGTGACGATCTCGTCGAGCACCCGCTCGCGCTCGAACGCCGGCCGGTCCAGGGTCCAGTGCAGCGCCACGTTCTCGACGGCGACCACGATCACCCACGCCGCCAGCGCGACGTCGGGCCGGCGGGTCGCGTTCGGCCGGGCGGCGAGGTAGGTCGCGATCAGGTCGCGGACGCGCCGCTCCAGCGCGGCGCGGCGCTCCCGGTTGGCCGACTGCGGCAGCTCCTGGGCCAGCACCCGGAGCAGCGCGGGATCGGCCTCCAGCGCCCGCAGCAGCGCGTCCGCCATGGCGCGCAGCGTCTCCGGCCCGAGCGGCTCCGGCCCGATCCGGTCGCTGAGCGAGGCCGCGACCTGCTCGGCCACCTCGTCCCAGTAGCGGTCGATGACGACGGTGAGGATCGCGTCCTTGTCGGCGAAGTACTGGTAGAGCGAGCCCGGGCTCACCCCGGCCTCGGCCGCCACCCGGTTCGTGGAGAAGGCGTCGTACCCCTGCTCGGCGAGGACGGCGCGGCCGGCGGCGACGATCCGCTCGACGGTCTGCCGGGAGCGGGCCTGGCTCGGGTTCCTCCGCATGGGCGCAGTCTGTCACCGGGCGGCGGCGCCCCGGGCGACCCCGCGCCGGAAAGGCGAGTTGAAAGCGAGCAAATGCTCGCGTCAGGATGGCGCCATGACCAGTGAGGTGCTCCCCGCCGCGTTCCCCAGCCGCTACCGCGAGGCCGAGGAGCGCTCCCGCCGGATGGGGCGCCCGCTGCGCGCCTTCGGGCGGATCGACGGCGTCGACGAGGAGCTGATGGAGCGCGTCGGGCGCGGGTTCTCCGAGCGCGACGAGCTCGGCGCGCGGCTCGCCGAGGCGATGCGGACGCGAGCCGACGACCCGGGACGGGTCACCATGGAGCAGTTCCGCGCGGCCCTCGACGGCGGCCTCGAGGCGGTGCCCGACGCACCCGCTGCGCTCGCCGACTTCATGGCCGAGGTGCAGGCGGTCCCCGACTGGGTGGACTGGGCGCGGATCGAGCGCGGCGGCCTCGTCTTCCGCCGCCTCGGCCAGAACGCGGCCGACGTGCTGCTCCAGCTCGCGCTCATCGGCGGCTACCGGTTCGGCGGACCCACCGACCTGCTGGTCGCCACCGGCGGCCTCACCGGGGACATGACGCGGCGCCGCCTCGCCGAGACCCAGATGTGGGGCGACAGCCTCGCCGACCCCGGCGCGCTGCGCCCGCCGGCGGGCGGACGGCCGGGCGGCCAGGGGTGGCGGCTGACCGTGCACGTGCGCGCCATGCACGCCCTGGTGAACCACGCGTTCGCGCCGCGCTGGGACGCCGGGCGCTGGGGCCTGCCGATCAACATGTCCGACCAGGCCTCGACGCTCGGCCTCTTCGACGGGGTGCTGATCATCGGCTGCCGCGCCCTCGGCGTACCGATCAGCGGGCCGGAGTCGCGGGACCTGATGCACCTGTGGAAGTACGTCGGCTGGCTGATGGGCGTGCACGAGGACTTCCTCGTCGACACCGAGTGGGAGCGGCACCGGATCAACTACCACGTGCTGCTCGCGCAGGCCGACATCTCCGACGCCGGGCCGCAGCTGACCCAGGCGATCGTCGCCGCGCAGGCGCAGCGGACCTTCCCGGGCTGGCCGCCGGCGCTGCTGCCGCTGCGCCGGCGCTTCGAGACCGAGCGCCTGCTCAGCATGCTCTCGGTCTTCCTCGGCCGGGAGAGCATGCGCGAGCTCGGGCTGCCGCTGCGACCGCCGTGGGCGCACCTCTACATCGCCGCGCTGAACACCGCGCGCTACCGCGTGGTCGGCCGCGTGCCGGCGGGCCGGCGCTGGCTGGAGGGCTGGGGCGCGCGTCGCGGCGAGGCGGTCGTGCGCAGCTACTTCGCCGGCGAGGCGGCCGGGCTGGGGGAGCTCAAGCGCTGAGGCGCGTCGTCACATCCCGATTGGCCCTGAATCCGCCGAAAAGGGGGCCAATCTGGATGTGACGACGCAGCCAGCGCCGACCCGCCTCAGTAGGTGTAGAAGCCGCGGCCGGTCTTGCGGCCGAGCAGGCCGGCCTCGACCATCCGCGCGAGCAGCGGCGGCGGGGCGTAGAGGGGCTCCTTGAACTCCTCGTACAGCGACTCCGCGACGGCCTTGGTGGTGTCCAGGCCGATCAGGTCGGCGAGCGCCAGCGGGCCCTGCGGGTGGGCCGCGCCGCGTACCAGGCCCTCGTCGATGTCCTCGGCGCTGGCGAAGCCGGACTCGTACATCCGGATCGCCGAGAGGATGAACGGGATCAGCAGGGCGTTGACGACGAAGCCGGCGCGGTCCTGGCAGTCGATCGCCTTCTTGCCCAGGCCCGTCTCGACGAACGACCGGGCCGCCTCGGTGGTCTCCTCCGAGGTCATCAGCGACGGCACCAGCTCCACCAGGGAGAGCACCGGCACCGGGTTGAAGAAGTGGATGCCCATCACCTGCTGCGGGCGCGAGGTCGCGACCGCCAGCTTCATGATCGGGATCGAGGAGGTGTTGGAGGCCAGGATCGCCTCGGGGGAGATGACGATCGCGTCGAGGCGGGCGAACAGCTCGGTCTTGGCCTGCTCGTTCTCCACGATCGCCTCGACCACGAGGTCGCGGTCCGCCAGCTGCTCCAGGTCCGCGACGAAGCGGATCCGGGCCAGTACGCCGTCCGGGTCGTCCAGCTTCCCGCGGTCGGCGGCGCGCTTGAGCGACTTCTGGATCCGGGCGCGGGCCGCGTCGGCGGCCTCCTCGGTGGCCTCGGCGACGATCACGTCGCGGCCCGACCGGGCGCACACCTCCGCGATGCCGGAGCCCATCAGGCCACCGCCCACCACGCCTACCTTGACCAGGCCGCCCTCGGGGGCGCCCGTGGCGCTGTCGATGCTCATCTCGCTCCTTCGTGCCGGGATCCCGCTCACGGTAGTCCCGCGCGCGCCCGTACGAGGCACCGGGGCGGGGGCGGTCTGTGGCACGCTCGGCGGGTGGCCTCCCGCAGACCCGCGCGCCCCGACCTGCCACCGGAGTGGGTGGCCCGGCTGCGCGCGATCTGCGAGGCGTTCCCCGACTGCCGGACCGAGTCGGCGTGGGTCGGCGTGCGCTGGCGGGTGGGTGGCGCGACGGTCGCGCACGCCTTCGGCGGGGAGGACCAGCTCTTCCGGATCACGTTCCGCGCCGAGCCGGACGAGGTGATGGCCTTCCGGCACCTCGGTCCACCGTACTTCAAGGCGGAGTGGGGCGGCAACGTGGTCGGCCTGCTGCTGGACGAGGAGACCGACTGGCAGGAGCTGGCCGAGCTGCTCACCGACTCCTACTGCCTCCAGGCGCCGCCGCGGCTTGCGACCAGGGTCGCCCGACCGACCTGAGAGGAGAAGCGCGGTCAGCCGCGGTGGTCGTGCCGGTCGCGGTCCCCGACCGCCCCGGCGCCGGTGCCGAGCGCGGCGCCCCACTCGCGTGCCCGGTCCAGTTCGCCGGCGGCCAGCGGACCCTTCACGTCGAGGACGAGGAACGTCGCCCGGTCCACGACGGTGAAGCCGCAGGCCCGCAGCACCCGCGCCGCGCGCCCGGCCGAGCCGGGGAGGCGGCGCACCTTCTGCGCGCGGGTGTCGAAGACCGCCACCCGCGGGCGGTCCTCGAGGCGGGGGAACGCGGCGTCGACCGTGGTCAGCCACTCCCGGACACCCGTCACCGCGCGCGCGGGGTCCGCCCCCTGCCGTACGGCGTCCTCGCGGGTGCTGGCCCGGCTGAGGGAGAACGCGTGGGTCGGAGCGCCCACGACGAGGAGGCCGCAGCCCGCCAGGTCGTCGGGCTCCAGGCGCCCGACGTCGACCGTCGCGGTCGTGGCGCCCGCCGCCTCGAGGCCGGCCGCGATCCCGCTCGCGATCTGCTCGGTGTTGCCGAACATCGACTCGTAGACGACCACGGCGTGCATCGTGCTCAACTCCCCAGGTCGGTCCCCGTCCTCCTTCAGTCAACCGCCCCGGCGCGGCGCCGATCAGGGCCGTCGGACCGGGGCCGCGGCGGTCCTTGGTCCCTAGGGTGGCGCGGGGTCGCGGGTGCAGTGTGGAGGGTGCACCGGTCGCGGTCGCGGTCGAGCCGAGGAGGAGCGATGCTGGACAGCAATCCCAATCCCGTCATCGTGGCCGTCGGCCACGAGCCGATCGAGGCCGCGCTGAGGTTCGCCGTGGCCGAGGCCCGTCGCACCGGCTGCGGCGTCCACCTGGTGCACACCCTGCGCCGGCAGCACGACGGGCCCGAGTCGGTGCTGGTGACCATCTCGGACCGGGAGTTCGTCGGCCGGCAGGCCCTCGAGGCCGCCCGCGAGCGCACCCGCGCCCTCCTCGGCGACGACCTGCCGATCAGCGCCGAGATCCTGCACGGCCCGGTCGTCTCCGCCCTGGTCTCCGGCAGCGCCGAGGCGCGGATGATCGTGCTGGAGCACCGGGACCTCTCGACCCTGCGGCGGGTGGTCACCCGGTCGACGGCCTCCGGGGTCGCCGCCCGCGCCCGGGTGCCCGTGGTCTCCGTGCCCGCGCGGTGGGACCCCGATGCCCCGCGGCCGGCCGAGGCGGCCGTCACCGTCGGCGTCGACATCCCCGACCGCGCGGAGCAGCTGCTCCGGGTGGCGGCCGCCGAGGCGCGCGCCCGCGGCGCGGTGCTGCGGGTGCTCCACACGTGGTCGCTGCCCGCGCCGTACGAGGACCTGGTGGTGACCCGCACCGAGGACGACCGCTGGGGGGAGCGGGCGAACGCCGAGATCAAGCGGATGCTCCAGGGCCTGGGCGAGGACGTCGACGGGGTCACCGTGCAGGTGGACACCGTGCACGCCCCGGCGCCCGACGCGCTGATCGCGGCGAGCCGGGAGTCCGAGCTGCTGGTGGTCGGCCGGCACGACCCCGTCGTCCCCTTCGGCTCGCACCTGGGGCCCGTCGCGCGGGCCGTGCTCAACGAGACCGCGTGCCCGATCATGCTCGCCGACCCGCGGCCGGTGCTGCGCTGGGGCGACCACTCCGAGGAGACGCAGGAAGAGGCGCCGGTGTGAGCCCCGCGCGCGGCGGTAGGGTCGCTGCGTGGCGGACGACGGCACCCGCGGGGCGCCCGCGGTGGACCCCGACCTCGAGCTGGACCAGCTGGTGGCCCAGCTGATCGAGCGAGCCGACGACGCGCTCACCGCGCAGAACCGACTCCGTGGCCTGCTCCGCGCCAACCGGGTGGTGGTCGGCGTGCTCTCGCTGGACCGGGTGCTGCGCCGGATCGTCGAGGCGGCCCGCGAGCTCGTCGACGCGGACTACGGCGCGCTCGGCGTGATCTCCGCCGACGGCGGTCTGGACGAGTTCATCCACGTCGGCATGGACCGCGACGCGGTGGCGCGGATCGGCCACCTCCCCGAGGGCCGCGGCCTCCTCGGCGCGCTGATCGAGGATCCGCACCCGATCCGGCTCCGCGACCTGAAGGAGGACCCGCGCTCGGCCGGCTTCCCCGACGGGCACCCGCCCATGAGGGGGTTCCTGGGAGTCCCGATCAGGGTCCGCGACGAGGTCTTCGGCAACCTGTACCTGGCCTCCGGCACCGAGTCGAACTTCACCGCCGAGGACGAGGAGCTGGTCGCCGCGCTGGCCGCCACCGCGGGCGTCGCGATCGAGAACGCCCGGCTGTACGAGGAGGGTGAGCGTCGCCAGGTCTGGCTGCGCGCCACCACGGACGTGACCCGCCAGCTGCTGCTGGTCGAGGGGGACGACGCGCTGCGCCTGATCAGCGAGCGGGTGGCGACCCTGGCCGAGGCCGACATCGTCACCGTCGTGCTGCCCGCCGACGAGGGCAGCGACCTGGTGGTCGCGGTCGCCGCGGGCGCGGTCGCCGCCGACGTCGCCGGGGTGACCTACCCGGTCGAGGGCACGCTGGCGGAGCGGGTGCTGAGCACCGGACGTGCCGCGGTGCTCGACGACGCCGGCGAGCTGTCGGCGATCGAGCGCAAGGCCGTGCACCTGCGTGACCTGGCCGGCGCCGGACCGCTGATGGCGCTGCCGCTGGCCGGCGCGCGCGGGATCCGCGGGGTGCTGCTGGTGGGGCGGGAGCGCGGCCGCCGTACCTTCACCGACGCGGACGTCGACATGGGTACCACGTTCGCCAACCAGGCCTCCGTCGCGCTCGAGCTGGCGGACGGGCGGCGCGACGCCCAGGCGATGACGCTGCTCGAGGAGCGCGCCCGGATCGCCCGGGACCTGCACGACCACGTGATCCAGCAGCTCTTCGCGTCGGGGATGACGCTCCAGGGGGCGCTCCTCAACCTCGACGAGTCGCCGGCGGCCGAGCAGGTGGCGTCCGTGGTCGACCGGATCGACGACGCGATCCGGCAGATCCGCACCTCCATCTTCCAGCTGCGCCCGCACTCGCCGGTCGGCGGCGCGCTGCGCGCCGCCGTGCTCGAGGTGGTCGGCCAGGTGGCGCCGTCGCTGGGCCACGACCCGTTCGTGTACTTCGCCGGGCCGGTCGACGTGGTCAGCGACGACGGTCTCGCCGACGATGTCGCCGCCGTCGTCCGGGAGGCGCTCAGCAACGCCGCGCGCCACGCGCGGTGCTCGCGGGTCGACGTCGGCGTCAGCGTCTCCGGCCCGACGCTGCGGGTGACGGTCGAGGACGACGGCGTCGGCCTCTCGACGAGCCCGCGCAGCAGCGGCCTGACGAACCTCGAGCAACGCGCCGACGCCCGCGGCGGGACCTTCGGGGTCGGTACGCCGGACAGCGGCCGCGGGACGCGCGTGGTGTGGGAGGTGCCGACCCGGTGAGCGTCACCAGCGCGCCGCTCCGCGCGACGCGACCGGGCGTCGGGCTCGGTCCGGTGATGCGGCGACTTCCCACGCACCTGCCGCACTGACGGTGCGCACGGTGTAGAAAACGAGACATGACGGACGAATCGCCGATCCGCGTGTACCTGCTCGACGACCACGAGGTGGTCCGGCAGGGCATCCGGGCACTGCTCGGGTCCGCCGGTGGCATCGAGATCGTCGGGGAGTCCGGGTCGGCCGTGGAGGCCACCGCGCGGATCCCGGCGCTCCGGCCGCACGTGGCGGTCCTCGACGCCCGGCTGCCCGACGGCAACGGGATCGAGGTGTGCCGGGCGATCCGGTCCGTCGATCCCACGATCAACGCGCTGATCCTGACCTCCTACCCGGACGACGAGGCGCTCTTCGGCGCGATCATGGCCGGCGCCTCCGGCTACGTGCTCAAGGAGGTCAAGGGCGGCGACCTGGTGCACGCGGTGCGGCACGTGGCCGCGGGCAAGTCGCTGATCGACCCGGAGCTGACCGCGACGGTGCTGGAGCGGGTCCGGAACGGGCCGGCGACAGCCCCCGAGCTCGCCGACCTCACCGACCAGGAGATGCGCCTGCTGGGCTACATCGCCGAGGGACTGACCAACCGGCAGATCGGCGAGCAGATGTCGCTGGCCGAGAAGACGGTCAAGAACTACGTCTCCAGCATCCTGGCCAAGCTCGGGCTGGAGCGCCGCACGCAGGCGGCCGTGCTGGCCTCGAAGCTGCTCGGCACCCACGAGCACGACTGACGGCAGGACCGAGGGGCACCGGATGCTCCGATGCCCCTCGTGCCGCGGCCCGGTCCTGTCGCCGGGCCGAGGTCGGCCGCTCGCTCAGCCCCGGTCGGCCGTCGGGACGATCGCGACCGTGGTCCGCGCGTGCTCGACCACCGACGCGGCCACCGACCCGATCAGCATCTCCGAGGCGACGCCGCCCTGGTGCGCGCCGACCACGACCAGCTCCATCCCCTTCGACATCCGGACGATGGAGTCGGCGGGCAGGCCGCGGGCCATGTCGTAGCGGACGCTGACGTCCGGGTACTTCTCGCCCATCCCGCTGACGGTCTCGGCCAGCAGCAGGCGCTCCTCCTCGAGCTCGGGCGAGTCGCCGGTGACCAGGTGGGGCTCCTTCACCGCCGTCGCGACGACGCCGAAGGCGTGCAGCACCGTCAGCGGCAGGCCACGCTCCGAGGCCTGGCGGAAGGCGAACTCCAGCGGCGCCAGGGACGCCTCGGTGGCGTCCACGCCGACCAGCACGCCGTGCCGCGGGGCGTCCGTGTCGACCGGCCGCAGGATGACCACCGCGCACCGGGCGTGCCGGGTCACCGCCACCCCGACCGAGCCCAGCAGCAGGCTGCGCACGGGGCCCCGGCCACGCGAGCCGAGCACGATCATCGAGGCGCGCTCCGAGGCGTCGAGGAGCGCCTTGCGGGCGTCGTCGACGAGGGTGAGCGTGTGTACCTCGAGGTCCGGGGCGAGCTCGAGCGCGGTCTCCTTGGACGCCTCGAGCAGCCGGTCGGCGTTGGCCTTGGCCTCGTCGAAGGTGCCGCGTACGTCGGATCCGGACGCGTCGAGCCAGATGGCGAGGTCCGGGTTGATCACGTGGACGATCGTCAGGGAGCGGTGCTCCCTGCTGGCCTGGTCGGCGGCCCACGCGAGCGCGAGCTCCGCCGACTCCGATCCATCGACGCCCACGGCGACGGTGCCGGTGGGCATCTCCTTGGTCTCCATCTGCCTCTCCCTTCACTCGACCGGTCCGCTGCCGGCCGGCGGCCGGTGGGCTGACGGCGGGGGGCCGGGTCCACTCCTCCGTCCTCCACGCTGCCACCAGCGTCGCCGGGGCGGCAGGGCTCATCGCACCCGCGCCTGGGGACCAACGGCCCTTTTGTCCGCGCCCGTCGTCGCGCATCCTTGTCGGCGGGAGCTGAACCGGGAGGGTGTGCCGTGGCGGACGCCTACGAGATGGAGACCGAGGAGTGCCGTGCGCTGCTCAGCGCGGGCGTCGTCGGCCGGATCGCCGTGACCACTCCGCAGGGACCGTACGTCTTCCCGGTCAACTACTCCGTCGTCGACGACGCGATCGTGATGCGCGCGTCGCCGTACAGCCTGCTGGGCACGAACGCACCGGACTCGGTCGTCGCCTTCGAGATCGACCAGTTCGACTACGAGTACCAGCGCGGCTGGAGCGTGCTGGCCCGCGGCCGCTGCGAGGTGGTGCCGCCGCAGGAGCAGGAGCACATCCGCGAGGTGTGGGCGCCGCGCCCGTGGGCCAGCGGCGCCCGGCCCCTCTTCCTGCGACTGCCCTGGTCCGAGCTGACCGGCCGGCGCCTCGGCACCGGCTGGGACCCGCAGGCGCAGGCCCCCGTCCGCCGGGCGCTCTGAGCGGAGCGCCCCATGGCCCGTGCACGGTGGCGTCCGCGGGCCGTCCCGGTCTGGCTGCTGGTGGCCTCGGTCGTCCTGGCCTCCGCCGCGGCGCGGGTCCCGATGCTCGACGCCCGGCTCGGCTCGGACGAGGGCGGCTTCCTGATGGTGGCGGGGCAGTGGGACCCCGGCTCGTCGCTGTACGGCGACTACTGGGTGGACCGGCCGCCGCTGATCATCGGGCTCTTCCAGCTCGCGGACGCGTTCGGTGGCGGGGCCGTGGCGCTGCGCCTGCTCGGCCTGGCGTGCGTGGTCCTGTCGGTCGGCCTGGCCGCTGTGCTGGGCCGCGTCGTGGCGCCGCGCCGCCGGTACGCGCCGGTGCTCACCGCCGTCGTCGCGGCGGTCTTCCTGGCCAGCCCGCTGTTCGGCGCCTTCGAGGTCGACGGCGAGCTGCTGGCACTGCCCTTCGTCCTGGCCGGGCTGGTCGCCGTGCTCCGTGCCGCCGCCGGCACGGGCCGCCGATCCGTCGGGTGGTGGCTCTGCGCCGGCGCCGCCGCGGCCGCCGCGGCGGCGGTCAAGCAGAGCATGGTCGAGGTGGTCGTCGCGGCCGGGGCGGTGGTGCTGGTCGAGCTCGGCCGCCGGCACGTCGGCCGCGCCGCGGCGGCGGTCGCCGCGCTGGCCGTGGGGGCGGCGGCGGTGACCGGGCTGCTGCTGGCGTGGGCGGTGGCGGAGGGCACGTCCCTGCGGGGCCTGTACGACGCCGTGGTCACCTTCCGCTTCGACGCCTCCGCGGTGATCTCGGCGTCGGCGTCGGCCGCCACCGAGCAGCGGGCCACCGCGATCGCGATCTCCTTCGCCCTCAGCGGGGCGGCGGTGGTGCTGCTGGTCGCCGCGGTGCCGGTGCTCGGCCGCCGCCGCCCGTCGTACGACGTCGTGGCGGCCGCGGTCACCGCGGCCGTCGTCGGGTGGGAGCTGGCGGCGGTGGCGGCCGGCGGCAGCTACTGGCACCACTACCTGCTCGGCACCGTGGCCGGCCTGGTGCTGGCCACCGCGTTCGCCGTGCAGCACTACCCGCGGCGCGGCCGGCTGCTCGCCGCGGCGCTGGGCTACGCGGCGCTCGTCACCGCGGTCACGCTGGCCGCGGTGGTGCCCACGGCGAGCAGCGCCACGAGCACCACCGAGGCGGCGGCGTACCTGCGCGCGCACGCCGCGCCGGGGGACACGGGCGTGGTCGCCTTCGGTGAGCCGGTGCTGCTCCGCGAGGCGGGCCTGGACAGCCCGTACCCGAACCTGTGGAGCCTGACGGCGCGGGTGCGCGACCCGGACCTGCGGCAGTTCACCCGGGTCCTGCGCGGTCCCCGGCGGCCGACCTGGGTCGTGGTGGCGGGGGAGAGCCTGGCGACCTGGGGCATCGACGCGGCGCGGGCCGAGCCGGTGCTGGCGCGGCACTACCGCCTGGTGCACGTGGACGGCGCGTGGCACGTCTACCACGAGGTGCCGTCCGGCTGAGCGGCTCGGCCGGACCCGCTCAGTCGAGCGGCGGCAGCAGGCCCCCCACCGCGAGGGCGCGGCCGACCCGCTCCCGCAGCCCGTCGCGGTCCAGCGTGGAGACCACCACGCCGTAGACCATCTGCTGGGCGAGCATCACGTCGTCGACGGTGAGCCGCTCGTCGACGAGGCCCGCGGCGAGCGCCCGCTCCAGCGGCGGTCCGACGAGGTCGCGGAAGCGCTCGGCGCCGTCGTAGTCGGGGTGCGTGCGCCGCGCGTCGAGCACCATCTCGACGAACGCGACGTTCTCGATCGTCCGGTCGACGACCAGCGTCCACAGCCGGGCGAACGCCTGCGGGTCGGGGTCGCTCGAGAGCGCCTCGTAGTCGGCCCAGTGCTCGTCGAAGACCGCGAACGCGAGCTGCAGCCGGGTGGGGAAGTGGCGGTAGAGGACGCCCTGGCCGACGCCGGCCGCCTTCGCGACCGCCGAGAGCGGGGCGTGGTAGCCGCGCTCGGCGAAGACGGTGCGGGCGGCGGCCAGGATCGCGCGCCGGTTCTCGGCGGCTGCCGCCGGACCACGATTGATCTTCGCCACGGAGTGGGGCACACTCGAAGTGTAACCGGACAATCCTGTCCGGATAGGTCTCGGACGATCATGGGGAGACGTCATGGAGCTCGGCACAGGCTTCGACGCGGGATTCGACGCGGTCTACGACGTGGTGGTGGTCGGATCCGGCGCGGCCGGGTTCGCGACCGCCCTCGGCGCCGTCGACGAGGGGCTCTCGGTCCTGCTCCTGGAGAGCACCGACCAGTGGGGCGGCAACAGCGCCATGTCCGGCGGCGGCATGTGGCTGCCGGACAACCCGCTGATGCGCCGCGACGGCGTGCTCGACTCGCGCGAGGAGGCGCTGGAGTACCTCGACGCGACCGTCGGCGACGCCGGCCGCGCCGCGAGCCGCGAGCGCAAGGAGGCCTTCGTCGACGGGGTCGCGGACTTCGTCGACACGGCGGAGAAGCACGGCATGCTGCTGGTCCGCGCCACCGACTACGCCGACTACTACCCCGAGCTGCCCGGCGGGAAGATCGGTCGCGCCCTGGAGCACGAGCCCTTCGACATCCGCCGGATCGGGGAGTGGTGGAAGTCCTGCCAGGCGCCCGCCGCCCTGCCGGCCAAGACCGACGACGTCTGGCTGCTGGGCCGCGCCTGGTCCACCCCGAGCGGCTTCGTCCGCGGCGCCCGGCTGGTCCTCCGGACCCTCGGCGCGGTGGCCCGCGGCCGGCTGCCCGCCGGGATCGGCGCCGGCCTGATGGCGTCGTTCCTCGACGTGGTGGTGCAGCGGCACGGCGGCGAGCTGTGGCTGGAGTCGCCGTTGGAGGACCTGCTGGTCGAGGACGGCCGCGTCGTCGGCGTACGGGTGCGGCGCGGTGGCGCGCCGGTCACCGTGGGGGCGCGCCGCGGCGTGATGCTCGCCGGCGGCGGCTTCGACGCCAACGCGGAGCTGCGGCGGAAGTACCACGGGATCGACGGCGACCCCTCGGGGGCGCCCGGCAACCTCGGTACGCCGATCGAGGTGGCCGCCGCGCACGGCGCGGCGCTGGAGCTGATGGACGACGCGTGGTGGGGTGCCTCGACGGCCCCCTCCTCTGCCTCGGGCCCGATGTTCCTCGTCGGCGAGCGCTCCTACCCGTTCAGCATGATCGTCGACGCGCGCGGCGAGCGGTTCGCCAACGAGTCGGAGTCCTACGTCGACCTCGGGCACCACATGCTCGAGCACGACAAGGACGGCGCGTACTGGATGATCACCGACCGGCGGCACGCGCTGCGCTACCTGCGCTCCTACGCGATGGACCCGCGGGCGACGAAGGCGATGAGGGCCGAGGGCGTGATGGTCAAGGCCGACAGCGTCGAGGAGCTGGCCCGCGCGATCGACGTCGACCCGACCCGGCTGCGGGCCAGCGTGGACCGGTTCAACGGCTTCGCCCGCGCCGGCGTGGACGGCGACTTCGGCCGCGGCAACTCCGCCTACGACCGCTACTACAGCGACCCGCTGGTCCACCCCAACCCCAACCTGGGCCCGATCGAGAAGGGGCCGTTCACCGCGGTGCGGCTGGTGATCGGCGACCTCGGCACCAAGGGCGGCGTGCTGACCGATGCGGAGGGTCGCGCGCTGCGCGAGGATGGGTCCGTGATCGACGGGCTCTACTCGGCCGGCAACAACTCGGCCGCGGTGATGGGCCGCACCTACCCCGGACCCGGCTCGACGATCGGCCCCGCCGTCGTCTTCGGGCTCCGTGCCGCGCGCGACATGGCGCGCGGCGCCCGGTGAGACGGCGCCTGCCGCCCACCGGGAGATCAGTTCGAGAACACCCTGAGAAGAGGAACCCATGAAGGTCAACGACCGCGTCTTCGTCGTCACCGGCGGCGGGAACGGAATCGGTCGCGAGGTCGTGCTCGCGCTCCTGGCGAAGGGGGCGAAGGTCGCCGCCGTCGACATCAGCGAGGACGGCCTCGGGGGGACGGCCGAGCTCGCCGGCGCCGGGGACCGGCTCAGCACCCACGCCGTCAGCATCACCGACCGCGACGCCGTACTGGCCCTGCCGGAGCAGGTCACCGCGGCCCACGGCCGCGTCGACGGCCTGATCAACGTCGCCGGCATCATCCACGACTTCAAGCCGGTCGCGGAGCTCGGCTTCGACGACCTCGAGCGGGTCATGGCGGTGAACTTCTGGGGCACCGTGAACACCACCAAGGCGTTCCTGCCGGTGCTGGAGGCGCGCCCGGAGTCCGCCCTGGTCAACGTCGCCAGCATGGGCGCCCTCGTGCCGTTCCCGGGCCAGAGCGCCTACGGCGCGAGCAAGGCCGCGGTGAAGCTGTTCACCGAGGGCCTGATCGCCGAGCACCAGGGCGTCGGCCTCAAGGTGAGCATCGTGTTCCCGGGCGGGATCGACACCGGCATCGCCGACAACTCCGGCGTCGACCTGCCCTCGGGCGGCGACGTCGACATGGAGAAGGCCAAGGCCAACCTGACCAGCCCCCAGGACGCCGCCGCGCAGATCGTCGGCGCCGTCGAGTCGGGTACGCCGCGGGTGACCATCGGCAAGGACGCGAAGATGATCGACCGCCTCGGCCGGCTGATGCCGTCGCGCGCGATCAGCCTGATCGCGAAGAAGATGCAGTCGCTCCTCTCCTGACCCTCCCGCCGAGTCGGCAGGAAGTTTCTGCCGACTCGCGCTAGGCCAGCGACCCGTAGTGGCCCCGGGCCTCCTCCAGCGCCCGGACGTACCCGGCCCGGGCCTCGGCGCCGGCGTGGGCGCCCTCGGGCACGGCGAGGAGCCCCCGGGCCCCGTCGACCGAGGCGAAGCCCTTGCGCTCCAGCCACGCCGCCAGCCCCGAGGCCAGCACCCCGACGTGCTCCGGGCCGTGCCGCAGCAGCGCCGACGCCGTCATCACCACGTCGGCCCCGGCGAGCAGGTAGGCCACCACGTCCTCGGCGGCGTCGACGCCGGTGGTGGCGGCCAGCGACCCGTGGACCCGGTGGCGCAGGATCGCGATCCAGGTCCGGGGCAGGCGCGCCTCCACCGGGGAGGAGAACGTGACCCCGGGGACGACCCGGATCGCCTCGGTGTCCACATCGGGCTGGAGGAACCGGTTGAACAGCACCAGCCCGTCGGCCCCGGCGGCGTCCAGCGCCGCGGCGACGTCGCCGGTCGCGCTGAAGAACGGGCTCAGCTTCACGGCGAGCGGGATCGACACCGCCTCCCGGACGCCGGCGAGGATCTCCAGGTGGCGCCGCTCGACGTCGGCGCCGGTGACGCCCTCGTCGCCGGGCACGGCGTAGACGTTGAGCTCCAGCGCGGCGGCGCCCGCCGACTCCATCGAGGACGCGATCGAGGTCCAGCCGCCGGGGGTGCTGCCGTTGAGGGAGGCGATGACCGGCACGTCCACGGCCGCCGCCGCGCGCTCCAGGTGCCGCAGGTACGGCGTCGTCCCGGCCGGCCCCACCGACGGCGCGTTCGGGAAGTAGTCCAGCGCCTCGCCGAAGGCGCCCTCGTGGGCCTCGGTGAGGAGCAGGTCCTCGACCTCCTGGGCGCGCACCTGCTCCTCGAAGAGCGAGTAGAGCACCACCGCCCCGGCGCCGGCGTCGACCACCCGGCGGATCCCGTCCAGCGTGGCCGAGACCGGCGAGGCCGAGGCCACGATCGGGCTGCGCAGGCGCAGCCCCAGGTAGTCGGTGCTCAGGTCCATGACGTCCTCCCCGTGTCGGCCCCGGCCCGCGCGTCGGGCATGAAGTCCGCGGCGCTGCGCGTGGCCATCTCCTCGTAGGTCGCCCACCGCTGGTCCACCGCGTGCTGCGCGAGCCCGAGCAGCCGCTCGGCCTCGTCGGGCGAGGCGTTGCGCAGCGACCGGTAGCGCAGCTCGCGGTACACGTAGTCGCGCAGCGGGATCGTCGGTCGCGGCGAGTCCAGCAGGAACGGGTTGTCGTCGCGGTCGCGCAGCGTGGGGTCGAAGCGGATCAGCGGCCAGTGGCCCGAGTCGACCGCCCGCTTCTGCTGGTCCAGCCCCTTGCTCATCTCGATGCCGTGGGCGATGCAGTGGCTGTACGCGATGATCAGCGACGGCCCGTCGTACGCCTCGGCCTCGCGGAACGCGCGCAGGGTCTGCTGCGGATCGGCCCCCATCGCCACCCTCGCGACGTAGACGTTCCCGTACGCGATGGCCTGGAGCGCGAGGTCCTTCTTGGGCACCGCCTTGCCCGCGGCGGCGAACTTGGCGACCGCCGCCAGCGGCGTGGCCTTGGAGGACTGCCCGCCCGTGTTGGAGTAGACCTCGGTGTCCATCACCAGCACGTTCACGTCACGCCCGCTGGCGAGCACGTGGTCGAGCCCGCCCGCGCCGATGTCGTAGGCCCAGCCGTCCCCGCCCACGATCCAGACGCTGCGGCGCAGCAGGTGGTCGGCGACGCTGCGGAGGTCGGCGACGGCCGCCGACCGCTCGCCGCCCTCCAGCGCGTCCAGGCGCCGGAGGAGCTCGGCGAGCCGGTCGTGCTGGTCCCGCAGCTGCGACTCGCGCAGCTGCTCGGCGCCGAGGAGGGCGTCGGCGAGGTCGGGCCCGACGTCCTCGCGCAGCTCCCGCAGCCGCTGCCGGGCCAGCCGGGTGTGCAGGTCCGCGGCGAGCCGCATGCCGAGCCCGAACTCGGCGTTGTCCTCGAACAGCGAGTTCGACCACGCCGGTCCGCGCCCGTCGGCGTTGGCCGCCCACGGGGTGGTGGGCAGGTTGCCGCCGTAGATCGAGGAGCAGCCGGTGGCGTTCGCGACGGTCGCGCGGTCACCGAAGAGCTGGGTGAGCAGCTTGAGGTACGGCGTCTCCCCGCACCCGGCGCACGCGCCGGAGAACTCGAACAGCGGCTGCAGGAACTGGGTGCCGCGGACGGTGCCGAGGTCGACCCGGTTGCGCGGTGGCAGCGGGATCGTCTCGAAGAACGCCACCCGCTCCCGGCCGGCGTCGAGCACCGCCCGGTCGTCCGTCAGGTTGATCGCCTTGAGGTCGGTCCCCGGCGCCGCGGTCACCGGGCAGGCCTCCACGCACAGCCCGCAGCCCGTGCAGTCCTCGGCGTAGACCTGCAGGGTGTAGCGGCTCTCGGGGAGCCCGACCGCGTTGAGCGGGGCCGACTCGAAGCCCTCGGGCGCTCCGTCCAGCGCGCTGCCGTCGTACAGCTTCGCGCGCAGCACCGAGTGCGGGCAGACGAAGGCGCAGTTGCCGCACTGGATGCACGCCTCCGGATCCCACAGCGCCACCTGCTCGGAGATCCGGCGCTTCTCGTACGCCGTCGTCCCGCTCGGCCAGGTGCCGTCGACGGGCAGCGCGCTGACCGGCAGGTCGTCGCCGCGGCCGGCCATCATGGTCGCGGTGACGGTGCGCACGAACTCCGGGGCCGACGCCGGCACCACCGGCGGCAGCGGGCGCGACGAGGTGGCCGCGTCCGGCACGGGGATCGCGTGCAGCTCGCCGAGGGTCGCGTCGATGGCGGCCTCGTTGCGGGCCACGACCTCCTGCCCGCGCCGCCCGTAGGTCTTGCGGACCGCGCCCCGGACCTGCTCGATCGCCTCGTCGTGGGGGAGCACGCCGGAGATGGCGAAGAAGCAGGTCTGCAGCACGGTGTTGGTCCGGCCCGGCAGCCCGGCATCGCGGGCCACCCGCCCGGCGTCGATGGCGAAGAGCCGCAGCCCCTTGGCGACGACCTGCTCCTGGACGGGCCCCGGCAGCGCGTCCCAGACCTCCTCGGGCGGCAGCGGCGCGTTGAGCAGCAGGGTGCCGCCGGGCCGGGCGACCGCCAGCACGTCCAGCTTCTCCAGCAGGCCGAGGTGGTGGCAGCCGACGAAGCCGGCCTGCCGCACGAGGTACGGCGCGTGGATCGGGTGCGGCCCGAAGCGCAGGTGGGAGACGGTGCTGCCGCCGGACTTCTTCGAGTCGTAGACGAAGTAGGCCTGGGCGAAGACGGACTCGTCGGCGCCGAGGATCTTGATGGTGTTCTTGTTGGCGCCGACGGTGCCGTCGGAGCCGATCCCGAAGAAGACCGCGCGCAGCGTGTCGTCGTGCTCGATGTCGAGGTTCGGGTCGTAGGGCAGCGAGGTGCGGCCGACGTCGTCGTGGATGCCGACGGTGAACCGGGCGGGGCTGGCGGGGTCGTCGAGGGCGGCGAACACCCCGGCGACCATGCCGGGGGTGAACTCCTTCGAGGAGAGCCCGTAGCGGCCGCCCAGGACGCGCGGGAGCCGGGGGAGCGCGCCGTCGGTGAAGCCCTCGGCCAGGGCGGCGGCGACGTCGAGGAACAGCGGCTCGCCGCCGGCCCCGGGCTCCTTGGTGCGGTCCAGCACCGCGACCGCGCGGGTGGTGAGCGGCAGGGCGGCCAGCAGCTGCGCGGCGGGGAACGGCCGGAAGAGCCGCAGCCGCAGAACGCCCACGCGTTCCCCGGCGGCGGCGAGGTGCCGGGCGGTCTCCACCGCGGTCTCGCCGCCCGAGCCCATCACCACGATCACCCGCTCGGCCTCGGGGTGGCCGTCGTACTGCGCCAGCCGGTAGGCGCGACCGGTGTGCTCGGCCAGGTCGTCCATCGCCGCCTGCACGATGCCCGGCGTGGCGGCGTAGTAGGGGTTCACCGTCTCGCGGGCCTGGAAGTAGACGTCGGGGTTCTGCGCGGTGCCGCGCACGAACGGCCGCTCCGGCGACAGCGCGCGCAGCCGGTGCTCGCGGACCAGCTCCTCGGGCACCAGGGCGCGCAGCACGTCGTCGTCGAGCAGCTCGACGCTGTTGAGCTCGTGCGAGGTGCGGAACCCGTCGAAGAAGTGCACGAAGGGCACGCGTGCCCGCAGCGTCGCCGCCTGGGCGACGAGCGCGAAGTCGTGCGCCTCCTGCACCGACCCCGACGAGAGCAGCGCGAAGCCGGTCTGCCGGACCGCCATCACGTCCTGGTGGTCGCCGAAGATGGAGAGGCCCTGCGCCGCCAGCGACCGGGCCGCCACGTGGATCACCGACGAGGTGAGCTCGCCCGCGATCTTGTAGAGGTTCGGGATCATCAGCAGCAGGCCCTGCGACGCGGTGAACGTCGTCGACAGCGCCCCCGCCTGGAGCGCGCCGTGCAGCGCGCCCGCCGCGCCGCCCTCGCTCTGCATCTCGACGACGGTCGGCACGGTGCCCCACACGTTGGTGCGGCCGTGGCTGGACCACTCGTCGGCGAGCTCGGCCATCGCCGAGGACGGCGTGATCGGGTAGATGGCGCACAGCTCGTTGAGCCGGAAGGCGACGTCGGCGCAGGCCTCGTTGCCGTCGATGGTGGTGCGCATCAGCGACCTCCTCCCGGCATCCCGGGCTCCGGGACCATCTCGATGGCGTGCACCGGGCACTGCCGCTCGCACGTCCCGCAGCCGGTGCACGCGTCGTAGTCGAACTCGTAGCGGTGGCCCACCCCGAGCTTGATCACCGCGTCCTCGGGGCACGAGCCCAGGCAGCCGTCGCACTCGAAGCAGTTGCCGCAGGACAGGCAGCGCCCGGCCTCGAAGCGCGCCTCCTCGGGCGACAGCCCGGCGACCACCTCGCCGAAGTCGCGGGTCCGGGTGGCCGGGTCGAGCTCGGTCTGCTGCCGCCGGGTGTGGTCGCCGAAGTACCAGAGGTGCAGCTTGTCCAGCGTCGCCACCTCGTGCTTCGCAGCGCGGCCCCCGCCGGCGCCACGCAGCCACGCGTCGATGCTCCGTGCGGCGCGCTTGCCGTGGCCCACGCCGACGGTGACCGTGCGCTCGCTGGGCACGGCGTCGCCGCCGGCGAAGACCCCGGGCGCGCCGGTCATCAGGGTCTGCGGGTCGACCCGCACGACGTCGCCGTCGAACTCCACGCCGGGCAGGCCCGCCAGGAGGCGCGTGTCGCTCTCCTGGCCCAACGCCAGGATCACCGTGTCCGCGGCCAGCGTCTCGAACTCGCCGGTGCCGTGCGGGCGGCCGCTCTCGTCGAGCTCCTGGACCTCCACGGTGAGCTCGCGCTCGTCCATCGAGGCGATGGTGCGCAGCCAGTTGATGCGGATGCCCTCCTGCTCCGCGTCGGTCGCCTCCTCCTCGTGGGCCGGCATCTGGTCCCGGGTCCGCCGGTAGACGATCACCGTGTCCTCGGCCCCGAGCCGGCGCGCGACCCGGGCCGCGTCCATGGCGGTGTTGCCGCCGCCGTACACCGCGACCCGGCCCTGCACCTCCGGCCCCGCGCCGGTCTCCACCCCGCGCAGGAAGCTCACCGCGTCGAGCACCCGGCCGGCGTCCTGGTGCGGGATGTCGACGCGCTTCGAGAGGTGGGCGCCGACTGCGACGAACGCCGCGTCGAACCCGCCCTCGGCCATCTCGGCCCGCAGGTCCGTGACGACGTGCTCCTGCTCGAACCGGACCCCGAGGTCGACCAGGCGGTCGATCTCCGCGTCGATCACGTCGCGCGGCAGGCGGTAGGCCGGGATGCCGTAGCGCATCATGCCGCCCGGCCGCGGGGAGTTGTCGCGGACGACGACCCCGTGGCCGAGGCGGCGCAGGTGGTAGGCGGCCGACAGCCCGCTCGGGCCGGCGCCCACGACCAGGACCCGCCGGCCGGTCTCGTGCGCGGGCGGGGTGAACCGCCAGCCGTGCTCGGTCGCGGCGTCGCCGAGGAAGCGCTCCACGGCGTGGATGGAGACCGCCCCGTCGATCTGCGCCCGGTTGCAGGAGTCCTCGCACGGGTGGTAGCAGACCCGGCCGTGGATCGCGGCGAACGGGTTGTCCTCGGTCAGCTGGCGCCACGCCTCCTCGTACCGCCCCGCCCGGGCATGGGAGAGCCACGCCTGGATGTTCTCCCCGGCGGGACATCGCTCGTTGCACGGCGGGAGGAGGTCGACGTACACGGGCCGCTGGCTGCGCACCGGCCCCGATCTGGGGCGACCCGATCCGAGCGCGCTCGGCGGCGCGACGTCCTGGGCCACGTTCCGGGCGGGCTGCTGCTGGTCGGACATCGCTGGCCTCCTGTTCCCCGCCAGCCTGGCTCCGCCGGACCCAGGCGGCCAGGGACCTTGGTCCACTTCGCCGCGCCAGTACTTCCCCAAGGGAACCGACCTGTCGCGCTGGACCGCCGAGGACCTTGAGTCGGCGAGTCGACCCAGTCGACGGCCCGGCTGTTCCGTCGAAGTTCGATGGCGTCGAAGCCGATGTCGAACGGAGTCTTGAATCGCCTCGTTCCTCGGCGGCTCGTCGCGATCGACCGGGCGGACGTAGGGCGCACTGAGACCGTCTGAGGCCGTGATCTCAGGGAAACCCCGTCGAAAGATGAGGAAATCGCCCGATCCGTGCAGCCGGTCTTAGACGCAGGCTCAGTTGCGTCGGAACAACACCGCGAACTTCCCAGGAGCGCAGCCATGTACCCCATCGCCAGCCACAGCTTCGCCGCCGATCTCGCCGCGTACCGCCAGCAGCAGGTGGCCGCCGACGTCACCAGCCACCGCCTGGCCCGACGCTGCCGCCTCGCCCGCAAGAGCCGTCGCCTCAGCGCCCAGCCGGCCCTGCCGCGGCCGATCGAGCGCCCGAGCGTCGCCAGCGTGCTGCAGCGGTTCGCTGGCGCCCACTGACGGATCCGCCACCCACGGCATGTCGGTCGCGCAGCGAGGTCCTGCATCGACGTCGCAGGTCTGCGACGATCGAGGCATGCCCCGGCGTGGCACCTCGGTGATGATCGGGCGCGACGACGAGCTCGCCGCGCTCGAGAACCTCCTCACGCTGGCTCGCGACGGACAGGGATCGCTCGTCCTCGTCCAGGGAGAGGCAGGGCTGGGCAAGACCCGCCTGGTCTCGGAGTTCACCCGACAGGTCGGTGACGACGTCTCCGTCATCGTCGGGCACGGCGTCGCGATGTCGACCGGTGAGATCCCGTTCGGAACGCTGGCCGACACGCTGCGTGACCTCGGCCCGGTCCTCGACGCGCTGCCGCCAGCGACCCACGCCGCCCTCGACCCCCTGCTTCCGGGCGGCGACGCGGCCGATGACGCCAACCGGGTCGGGCTGGTCACAGCCGCCCTGGCCGCGCTGGAGGCCAGCGCCGCTGCCGGACCGGCCGTGTGGTGGGTCGAGGACCTCCACTGGGTCGACACCGGCACCCGTGACGTCCTGGCACTGCTGAGCAGCACCCTCGACCGCCTGCCGATGCTGGTGGTCGCGACCGTGCGCAGCGACGACCCCATCCGTCCGCCCGCGGCGTCCGCCGACCTCACCACCTACCTCGCCCAGCTGCGTCGCCAGAACTGCACCGAGCTGATCCATCTCGAGCGGCTGACGCCGGACCAGGTGCGCGAGCTCCTCGCGTCCCTCGACCACGGGGTCAGCGACCCCCAGGTGGACCGGCGGATCGCCGAGATGAGCGACGGCGTGCCCTTCGTCGTCGAGGAGCTCGCGGCGGCCCACGGTCGACCCGAGCTCACGTCGGCCGCCGACGTGGCGCTGCTCCGTCTGCAGTCGCTGTCGCCGGAGGCCCGCCGCCTCGTCGAGGCAGCTGCGATCGGCGACGGTCACCTCCGGCTGGGGCTGGTGGAGCGCGTCCTGGACCACAGCGGTCTCGAGCTGGACGAAGCGCTCCGTGAGTCGATCGACGCCGGCATCCTCGCTGAGGACCCGGGTCGCGACGGCCTCTCGTTCCGCCACGCCCTCCTGCGCGAGGCGGTCGAGCGGGCGATGACCCCCGGAGCGCGGCGAGGCTGGCACCGCCGCTGGGCCGAGGTGCTGAGCATCCCTGGATCCGGTCTGGCCGTCGACCCGGCCACGCTCGCCGTGGCGGAGCACTGGCACCGTGCCGGCGACCGGGAGCGTGCGGTCACCACCGCGCTCCCCGCGACGGCGGCCGCGCGGCGGATGGGCGCCCGCACCGTCGAGGGCGAGCTGTGGGAGCGGATCCTGCTCGGCTGGGACCTCGCCGCCGACGACCTGGCAGCGAGCGGGCGGACCCGACGGGACGCCTGCGTCCAGCTCACCCGGTGCCGATCCCTCAACGACCCGGCTCGCCAGCGCCAGCTGATTCCAGTGCTGCAGGACATCTTCGCGGACGACGCTCTGGCCACGGCCTTCCTCGACCTCCAACGGCGTCATCTCGGCCGACCCAAGGGGACCCACCTGCCGTCGCCGGTGACCCCGCAGGAGCACGCCCGCATCGTCGCGCTGGTCGACGGCTCCGGCCCGGACGACGAGATGGCGGCGGCCCTGCTCGTCGTGGCGACCAACGCCATGCCGATCGACGGGCCGGACCGGTTCACCTGGCTCGACGAGGCCGACCACCGGGCCCGGATCGCTCGCTTCCCGGACGTCGAGCTCCTGGCGGCGATGGCGATGGGCTGGCGCCTGGGTCAGCAGGATCGCACGGCGGAGGCTGTCATCCACGCCGAGGCGGTGGCCGGGCGCCCGGAGCTCGCCCACTCCGCCGACCTGCTGGGGGTCGACGGCAATCTGATCTACTCCCTCGGGATGCTGGGCCGCTACGACGAGGCGAGCCGGGCCATCGAACGGGCGCTGCGGCGGGTGGAGGAGCCCCGTGCGCTGGCCGGGGAGTACGAGCACGTCGTCGAGAACGCCTGCATCGTCTGGACCTTGACCGGCGAGTGGGACCGGGCTCGGCAGACCGTCGCCGCGGTGCGCAGCTCCTGGGTCACCGACACGACGTACGCCGACCTGCACCTCGCCTACCTCGACCTGCTGCAGACCGGCAGCACTGACACCGACCGGTGGGTGCGGGCCGCCAGATCCGACGACAATCACGACGACGACAGCGTGGGCCCGGTGCTGGCCCTGGCGGCCGCGCTCTCCGGTGACCTGACCGGGCACCGCGCGACCGTCGACGCGGTGCTGGCTCAGGACGACCTCGCGCCGCGGGCCGAGCTGCTGTGGCTGCTGGTCAGGGACGCGGCCCGGGTGGAGGCCGATGCCGCGGCGGACCACCCGGCGGAGCGCACGACCGCGGTGCCGCGCCTGGGGCGGCTGGTGGAGATCGCGGGTCGGCTGCCGATGAGCGGTGCCCTCGGCGACGCCTGGCGCGCCGAGGTCTCGGCCCAACACCTCCGCGGCGCCGGAGACCCGAGCGCCGCCGAGAAGCTCGACGCCGCGCGTCGCGCCTGGCTCGACCTCGGCCAGCCCTACGACGCCGCGGTGGTCGCCCTCGCGTTGGCCGACGTCCACGCCCACGGTGGCGCCCGCGACATCGCCCGCGACCTCGCGACCGAGGCAGCCGTGACCGCCCAAGGGCTCGGGGCTGCACCCCTCGCGGCGCGCGCGGAGACGCTGCTGGCCAGGCTCGGCGGCGGTGACGGCGGCGGGAGGGAGACCGCGGGGCTCACGGCCCGCGAGGCCGAGGTCCTCGACCTGGTGGCGGAGGGACGCACCAACGACCAGATCGGCGAAGCGCTGTTCATCTCACCGAAGACCGCTAGCGTCCACGTCTCCCGCATCATCGCCAAGCTCGGCGCCAGCAACCGCACCGAGGCCGCCGCCATCGCGCGCCGCGACGCCCCATTCCACGGTCGCCAGTTGAAATGACCCCCTGCGCTGCGGGCTTCGCGGGGCTGGACGTGGTCGCGGTGGCGGCGCTGAGGGCCGGCCCCGGGCTCCTGGCCCCAGGTGTCCTTGGCGATCGCCGTCGCCCTCGCCGCCCTCGCCGCCCCTCCTAGGCTGGGGCAGCGAAGGTCCCGAGGCCACGTCATCGCGTCCCGGACGCGGCTCGAACACGTATCAAGAATGTGTATCGCTGGACCGCGAGTGATACACGTGCCACTCGTCAGGAGTCACAGGAATGGCCAACCGGCTAGCCAACGCGACCAGCCCCTACCTGCTCCAGCACGCCGACAACCCCGTCGACTGGTGGGAGTGGGGGCCCGAGGCGTTCGCGGAGGCGCGGCACCGCAACGTCCCGGTCCTCGTCAGCGTCGGGTACGCCGCCTGCCACTGGTGCCACGTGATGGCGCACGAGTCGTTCGAGGACGGCGCGACCGCGGCGCTGATGAACGAGCGGTTCGTCAACATCAAGGTCGACCGGGAGGAGCGCCCAGACGTCGACGCGGTCTACATGCAGGCCACCACGGCGCTGACGGGCAACGGCGGCTGGCCGATGACCGTCGTGGTCGACCACGACGGGGCCCCGTTCTTCGCCGGCACCTACTTCCCGGACCAGCCGCGCCACGGGCAGCCCGCCTTCACCCAGGTGCTGACGGCGCTGTCGCAGGCCTGGGCCGACCGCGGCGAGGACGTGCGGGCCACCGCCGGCAAGGTCGCCGAGCACCTGGCCCGCGAGGTCGAGCTGCCGTCGTACCCGCTGGACGCGGAGCGGCTCACCGCGGCCGTGGGCCGGCTGGCCTCCGACTTCGACCCGATGGCCGGCGGCTTCGGGGACGCGCCGAAGTTCCCGCCAACGATGGTGCTGGAGTTCCTGCGCCGGATCGCCGAGGCCGGCGTGCTGCCGGACCAGCAGGCGCGGCAGGCGCGGCACATGCTCGCGCGCACCACCGCGGCGATGGCCGGCGGCGGGATCTACGACCAGCTCGGCGGCGGGTTCGCGCGGTACGCCGTGGACCGCGGCTGGGTGGTGCCGCACTTCGAGAAGATGCTCTACGACAACGCGCAGCTGATCGGCCTGTACGCGCGGCTGGGGACCGAGCAGGGCGACCGCGTCGCCACCGAGACCGCCGACTTCCTGCTCCGCGAGCTGCGCACCCGCGAGGGCGGCTTCGCCTCCGCGCTCGACGCCGACAGCCTGGTCGCGCCCGGCGGGGAGAGCCGGGAGGGCGCCTTCTACGCCTGGACGCCGGTGCAGCTGGTCGCCGCGCTGGGGGAGGAGCGCGGCCGGT
Source organism: Nocardioides sp. YIM 152588 (assembly GCF_040191335.1). Classification (NCBI taxonomy): domain Bacteria; kingdom Bacillati; phylum Actinomycetota; class Actinomycetes; order Propionibacteriales; family Nocardioidaceae; genus Nocardioides; species Nocardioides sp. YIM 152588. The sequence continues at coordinate 91,927 of NZ_JBEGDJ010000006.1, forward strand.
GGGCCGCCGAGCTGTTCTCCGTCACCGAGGCGGGGACGTTCGAGGAGGGGATGTCCACGCTCCAGCTGCGGCACGCCCCGACCGAGCCCCGCGACGTGCGCCGGCTCCGCGAGGTCCGCGCCCGGCTGCTCGACGCCCGCGAGCAGCGGCCCCGCCCGGCCCGCGACGACAAGGTGGTCGCCGCGTGGAACGGGCTGGCGATCAGCGGCCTGTGCGACCTCGGCCGCCGCACCGGACGCCCCGAGTACGTCGACGCGGCCCGCGCCGCCGCCGAGCTGCTGGTGCGGGTGCACCTGGTCCCGGGGGACGGCGGGGAGGCGGTCCGGCTGCTCCGGGTCTCCCGCGACGGCGTCGCCGGCGCGCACGCGGGCGTGCTGGAGGACTACGGCTGCGTCGCGTCGGGCTTCCTGGCGCTGGCCCAGGCCACCGCCGACCCGCGCTGGCTGCGCCACGCGACGGACCTGATCGACGCCGCGGTGGCCGCCTTCGCCGCTCCCGACGGCGGCTTCCACGACACCGCCGCCGACGCCGAGGCGCTGATCGCCCGCCCGCGCGACCCCGGCGACAACGCCTCGCCCAGCGGCTTCTCCAGCCTGGTCCACGCCCTGCTCGACGCCCACGCGCTGACCGGCGAGGGCCGCTACCGCGACGTGGCGGAGGCGGCGCTCGCCACCGCCGCGGTCCTGGTCGACAAGGCGCCGCGGTTCGCCGGCTGGACGCTCGCGGCCGCGACGGCCGCCCTGGACGGCCCGCTGGAGGTGGCCGTCGTCGGCGCACCCGGCGAGGAGCGCGACGCCCTGGAGGCGGCCGCGCTGGGTCTGCCGGGCGCGGTGGTGGTCGCGGCGGCCGGGCCGGTGCCGGGGATCGCGCTGCTCGAGGGCCGGGAGCCCGTGGGCGGCCGCCCGGCGGCGTACGTCTGCCGGGGACAGGTGTGCGAGCGGCCCGTCACTGAGCCGGACCTGGTCGCGGCCCGACGTACTGCACAGTAGATTCGGTGCATGACCACCACTGAGGCCGTCACCGCCGACGCCACCGAGGCGCCCAGCACCTTCGACTCGCTGAACCCGGCGACGGGCGAGGTGGTCGGCACGCACCCGATCCACGACGCCGCGCACGTCCAGGCGTGCGTCGCGGAGGCGCGGGTCCAGGCGGAGTGGTGGCGCGACCTCGGGTTCGACGGCCGCAAGAAGGAGCTCGGCCGCTGGCGCGCGCTGATGACGCGCCGGATGGACGACCTCGCCGCGGTGATGTCGGCCGAGACCGGCAAGCCGAAGGGCGACGCGCTGCTGGAGATCTCGCTGGCCATCGACCACCTGGCCTGGGCGCCCGCGCACGCGCCGAAGGTGCTCGGCCGGCAGAAGGTCTCGCCGGGCCTGCTGATGGCCAACCAGGCCGCGAGCGTCGCCTACCGGCCGATGGGCGTGGTCGGCGTCATCGGCCCCTGGAACTACCCGGTCTTCACCCCGATGGGCTCCATCGCCTACGCGCTGGCCGCCGGCAACGCCGTCGTCTTCAAGCCCAGCGAGTACACCCCGGGCGTCGGCGTGTGGCTCGCCGAGACCTTCCTCGAGGCCGTCGGGCGTCCGGTGCTCCAGGTCGTCACCGGCTTCGGCGCCACCGGCGGCGCGCTGTGCGGCGCCGGCGTGGACAAGCTGGCCTTCACCGGCTCCGCGCCGACCGGCAAGAAGGTGATGGCCGCCTGCGCCGAGACCCTCACCCCGGTGATCATCGAGGCGGGCGGCAAGGACGCGCTGCTGGTCGCCGACGACGCCGACATCGCCGCCGCCGCCGAGGCCGCGCTCTGGGGCGCCTGCGGCAACGCCGGCCAGACCTGCGTGGGCGTCGAGCGGGTCTACGTCGACGAGCGGGTCTACGACGACTTCGTCACCGAGCTGGTCGAGCAGGCGAAGCAGGTCAAGGCCGGCCCCGGCGAGCAGGTCGGGCCGATCACCATGCCCAAGCAGATGGACACCATCAAGCGGCACATCGACGACGCCCTCGCGCGTGGTGGCCGCGCCCTGGTCGGCGGCGCCGACGCCGTCGGCGAGCGGTTCGTGCAGCCCACCGTCCTGGTCGACGTGCCGGAGGACTCCGCGGCGATCAAGGAGGAGACCTTCGGCCCGACCGTCACCGTCACCAAGGTGGCGGACATGGACGAGGCCGTCCGGCTGGCCAACGACACCACCTACGGCCTCGGCTCGACCGTCTTCTCCGCCAAGCAGGGCATGGAGATCGCCGAGAAGCTGCGCGCCGGCATGACCGCGATCAACGGCGTGATCTCCTTCGCCGGCATCCCGAACCTGCCGTTCGGCGGCATCGGCGACTCCGGCTTCGGCCGCATCCACGGCCCCGACGGGCTCAAGGAGTTCACCTACGCCCACGCCATCGCCCGGCAGCGGATGAAGCCGGTGCTGGCGCTGACCACGTTCAAGCGCACCGCGAAGGCCGAGAAGCAGCTCACCAGGATCGTCGGCGCGCTGTACGGCCGCGGCGGCAAGAAGGGCTGAGCTGACCGGGATGTCCCACGCGGTCCTCGACTGCGCGCACTTCACCGCCGGCGAGTGCCGGTCCTGCACGTGGCTGCCGACGCCGTACGACGAGCAGCTGGCCGCCAAGGACGCCGCGGCCCGTGAGGCCGTGGCGTCCGCGGGCCCGGGCGTCCCGGAGTGGCTGGCGCCGCACGCCAGCGCCCCCGCCGGGTTCCGCAACAAGGCGAAGATGGTCGTCGCCGGGACGGCCGAGGAGCCGACGCTGGGGATCCTCGGCCCGCGCGGCGGGGGTGTCGACCTGCGCGACTGCGCGCTGCACACGCCGGGCCTGCAGGCCGCGCTGCCGACCCTCGCGCGGTTCGTCACCCGGGCGGGGCTGGTGCCCTACGACGTCACCGCGCGCCGCGGCGAGCTCAAGCACGTGCTGGTCACCGAGTCGCCCGACGGCGAGCTGATGGTGCGCTGGGTGCTGCGCTCGACCGAGGCCGAGGCGCGGATCCGCAAGCACCTGCCCTGGCTGGCCGAGGAGCTGCCCGCCGCGCGGGTGGTCACGCTCAACATCCAGCCGGCGCACGCCGCCGTGCTGGAGGGGGAGCGGGAGATCGTGCTCTCGCGCGAGCGCACGCTGCCGATGCGGCTGCCCGACGTCACCCTGCACCTGGGGCCGCGCAGCTTCTTCCAGACCAACACGCCGGTGGCCACCGCCCTCTACGCCCGCGGCCGGGAGTGGGTCGGGGAGGTCGCGCCCGGCAGCGTGTGGGACCTGTACTGCGGCGTCGGCGGCTTCGCGCTGCACCTGGCCGCGCCCGGGCGGGCGGTGACGGGCGTGGAGATCAGCGCCGAGGCCATCGCCAGCGCGGAGCGGAGCCGGGCCGACATGTCCCTCGGTGCCGGGACGGGGTCGGTGGCGTTCCTGGCCGGCGACGCCACGGCGTACGCCCGGGAGAGCACCGCGGCCGAGCGCCCGGAGCTGGTCGTGGTGAACCCGCCGCGGCGCGGCCTCGGCGTGGAGCTCGCCGGGTGGCTGGAGGGCTCCGGGGTGCCGCGGGTGCTCTACTCCAGCTGCAACCCCGTCACCCTGGGCCGCGACCTGGCCACCATGGCGTCGTACCGGCCCGTGCGCGGGCAGGTGTTCGACATGTTCCCGCAGACCGCCCACGCCGAGGCGCTGGTCCTCCTCGAGCGCTCCGAGCCGCGAGTCGGCACAAACTGACGGCCGAGTCGGCAGAAACCGACCGCCGAGTTGGGAGAAACCGACCGCCGAGTCGGGAGAAACCGACCGCCGAGTTGCGCTCAGCGCAGCGAGTAGGTCGCCATCGAGACGCCCACGTAGTGCACGACGAAGGCGGCGACCGTGAAGCCGTGGAAGACCTCGTGGAACCCGAAGACCCGGGGCCACGGGTTGGGGCGCTGGAGGCCGTAGACGAGGCCGCCGCAGGTGTAGAGGGCGCCGCCGACGCAGATCAGCACGAAGACGGCGACCCCGATGCCCAGGCCCAGCTCGAGGGCGCCGTCGAAGAAGGCCGGGATGAAGAAGATCGCCGCCCAGCCGAGGGCGATGTAGATCGGCACCGAGAGCCAGCGCGGAGCGCCGGGCCAGAAGACCTTGAACCCCACGCCCAGCAGCGCACCGGTCCAGACCACCGACAGCATCGCGACCCGCGCCGACCCGTCCAGCAGGATCAGCGCGAACGGCGTGTAGGAGCCGGCGATGAACAGGAAGATGTTGGAGTGGTCCATGCGCTTCAGCACGCCGAGGACCTTCGGGGACCAGGTGCCGCGGTGGTAGGTCGCCGAGACGCCGAAGAGGAGCAGCGCCGACCCCACGTACAGCGCTGACCCGATCCGGGTGGCGGCGGTCGGGGACAGCGCGATGAGCACGATCCCGGCCGCCAGCACCATCGGCGTACTCGCCAGGTGAAGCCATCCCCGCAGCTTGGGCTTGACCTCCGCGATCGTCTCGCCGATCGACTCGAGGCCTGCGCGGACGCTCTCCCCTGCGTGCTGCATGGCCTGGTTCATGGCCTCAGCGTAGCGACGGCTGGTAACACCGTCGTAAAACCGGATGGTCGGCGGTCGGACGTCGGGTCACTGGTCGGGTCACTGGCCGTGGGACGCGACGCCGCCCTCGGAGGGCTGCACGATGACGAAGCCCCGGCCGCTGAACGCGACCTGGAACGCCTCGCCCGAGCCCCGCCCGATCATCGAGCCCGCGGTGAACGTCGAGCGCAGCGACGTCTGCAGGTGCACGGACCAGGCGACCAGCGCGTTGGCGTCGGCGTACGTCGGCGCCTCGCCGGCGTCGAGCACGACCGGGTCGCCGTCGGTGGTGATCGCCACCCAGCCGGTGCCGCGCAGGGTGGTGTTGAACAGGCCGCCGGCGGCGATGCTGCCGCCCCGGACCCGCTCGACGTTCCAGTCCAGGTTCGCGGAGAACGCCAGCACGCTCTTGCCGTTGGCCGAGATCCCGCTGTTGTCCAGGTGCAGGATGTGGACCTGCTTGGCCGAGTCGGCGAGGAACACGTCGCCCTGGCCCTCGACCCGCATCAGGGAGAGCCCCTCGCCGGTGAACGCCTTCTTGAGGAACTTGCCCGCGCCGCTGCCCTGGTAGGCGAAGTTCACGTTGCCCTGGTAGGCGACCATCGAGCCCTGCTGGGCCATGAACGGCTCGGTGATCCGGACCCGCAGCAGGCGGTCGTTCTGGCGGACGGGGCCGAGGCCGGTGACCTCGGTGTAGCGGCCGTCGATCAGCTCGCCGGTGATGCTGCCGCCGGGCTGCTGGGCGGGCGGCTGGGCGGGCATCGGGCCGGGGGCGGGGCTGTGCTGCGGGGCCGGCTGCTGCTCCGCGGGCTGCTGCTGGGCCGGCTGCTGCTGGGCCGGCTGCTGGGTGGGCAGCTGCTGCGTGGGCATCGGCGACTCCGGCTCCGCGACGTCAGGCTCCGGGCCGGCCGCCTCCTCTCCGACCCACGCCTCCTCGGCGGGCTGCTCCCCACCCTCGTGCAGCGGCGAGACCGACATCTCCCCGCCGTCGGCGACGTGGTCGGTCCACTGGGTGCCGTCCCAGTAGCGGAGCTCGTGGCGTCCGGTCGGGTCCGGGTGCCAGGCAGCGGTCATCGTCGTCTCTCCTCGGTGGTCCGATCCGGGCGCGGCGCGGCGTCCGGTGGTGCTCCCATCGTGCAGGGTCTCCCCAGCGGTGGGGAAGGAATCCGTATGTCGCCGGGGCGCCCGGCGCGGTGTCCTACGATCGTCGGGTGGCGGACTGGAAGCGGGGAGCACGGAAGGTGCTCTACCCCGTATACGAGGCGCGGATGCTGCGCCGGATGCCGGACAACCTCCCGAAGCACATCGGCGTGATGCTGGACGGCAACCGACGGTGGGCCAAGGCGGTCGGCCGCGACACGGCGCACGGTCACCGTGCGGGGGCCGCCAACATCGAGCCCCTGCTGACCTGGTGCGACGAGGTCGGGATCGAGGTGGTCACGCTGTGGCTGCTCTCGACCGACAACCTCAACCGTCCCGCGGCCGAGCTGGAGCCGCTGCTGGAGATCATCGGTGACGCCGTCGACTCGCTCGCCGACCAGCGCCGCTGGCGGCTGCACCCGGTCGGCGCCCTGGACCTGCTGCCGGCCAGCACGGCCGAGCGCCTCAAGGCCGCGGCGGACCGCACCGCCGACGTGGACGGGATGCTGGTCAACGTGGCGGTCGGGTACGGCGGTCGCCGCGAGATCGCGGACGCGGTCCGCTCGCTGCTCACCGAGCACGCCGCGAAGGGGACCTCGCTGGAGGAGCTGGCCGAGAGCATCGACGTCGAGGCGATCGCCGACCACCTCTACACGAAGGGCCAGCCCGACCCCGACCTGGTGATCAGGACCTCCGGGGAGCAGCGTCTGGGTGGCTTCCTGCTGTGGCAGAGCGCGAAGTCGGAGTTCTACTTCTGCGAGGCCTACTGGCCCGAGTTCCGCCGCGTCGACTTCCTCCGGGCGATCCGCGCCTACGCCCAGCGGGACCGTCGGTTCGGCTCCTGACGCCCGGCACGCGCGGGTGGCCCGCTCGGTGGGTCGGGTCGTGTGCCTGAGGCACGCGTAGGGCGGTGTCTGGGGCACACGACCCCGGCCCCGGCGGGGTAGGCCCCGGCGAGGTAGGCAGCGTCAGTAGGCGCCGCGGTGCCCGAGGACGGCGCCGAAGGTCCGCGCCACGATCCGCAGGTCGAGGCCGAGGGACCAGTTGTCGACGTAGGCGAGGTCGAGGCGCACGGACTCCTCCCACGACAGGTCGGAGCGTCCGGAGACCTGCCACAGCCCGGTCAGGCCGGGCTTCACGGCCAGCCGCCGCCGCGGGTCGTGGTCGTAGCGGTCCACCTCGTCGGGCAGCGCGGGTCGCGGACCGACCAGCGCCATCTCGCCGCGCGCGACGTTGAACAGCTGGGGGAGCTCGTCGAGGGAGTAGCGCCGGAGCACCGCGCCGATCCGGGTCACCCGGGGGTCCTGCCGCATCTTGAACAGCAGGCCGGCCCCCTCGTTCTGCTGCTCGAGGGTCGCGCGGACGTCCTCGGCCTCGGTGCGCATCGTCCGGAACTTCAGCATGACGAACCGCTCGCCGTTCCGCCCGATCCGCTCCTGCCGGAAGAGCGCGCCTCCCGGGGAGTCGCGGCGGATCGCGGCCGCCAGGCCCAGCAGCACCGGCGCCAGCAGCAGGAGCGCGACGACGGCGGCGAACCGCTCGGTGACCTCCTTCGTCGTTCGGGCGAGGCCGCGGTCGGGCAGGGTGCGGACGTGCAGCAGCCGGAGGCCGCCGACCTGGGCGAGTGCGGTGCGGGCGCGGGTCACGTCGAGCAGGGCGGTGCCGACGAAGAGCTGCGTGGCGTGCGGCGCGAGCGCCCAGCCGAGCCGTTGCAGCTCCCGCGGGCCGACGCCCGCTCCCGGCAGCACCATCACGGCGTCCGCGCGGGTGCGCTCGGCCGCTTCGGCCACCGAGCCGAGGCCACTGGTCACCGGGAGCCCGGCGAACGGGTGCTGAGGGCCGCCGAGCGAGCAGATGGCGACCGGAACGATCGGGTGCTTGCTCGCCTCGAGCTCGGCCAGCACGTCGGCCACCTCGGGCTCCGGGCCGGCCACCAGCACGCGGGTCCCGGCGGCCGGAGTTCGCGGGCCGCCCAGGCAGCCGACCACGGAGACCGCGGTGAGCGTGGCGGTCAGCGCGAGCGTGGCCCGCGACTCGACCGGGAGGCCGGCGACGCCGTCGAGGATCCAGCAGGCGAGCCCGAAGAGGGCGCCGGCGCGGACCACCGCACGGGCCTGGAGCATCCGGGTGCCGGTGATGCCGCGGAGCCGGTAGCCGCCGTTGAGCGCGACGAGCGCGGGCCAGACGACGGCGATGGTCAGGGCGACCGCGGGCGAGAGCGAGTCGGTGACCACGGCGATCGTGAGGAGGCCGAGGCCGATGGCAGCCGTGTCGGGCAGCCACGCGATCAGTCCGCGGTGGCTGGCGCGCAGGCGTCGCAGCCGCTCGCCGGCGTAGGCCAGAAGAGTGGATGATCCGCCTGCGGTGAGCGGCGGTGATGTCATCGCTTGGCCCCCGGATGCCATGGGTGCGGGCGGCTGGATCGCCGAACCCTCTTGTCTTCCGATAACCCTCGTTCGCCCAGGGGTTGCGGGCATGCCCAAAATTCGGGCAACTCTCCGCGGCCTCGAGCGTGCAGGTCGACCGGGTGGAGGAGCCACCCGCCCGGACCGGCCGGACTCCTTCCCGGGCATGGCACACGTCCGCTCATGGCGCTCCCTCCCTCGTTCCCTGGATCCCCCGACCCAGTGAGCCCGAGGCGGTCGCGCGACCGCTCCGCATCGGGTGCTCGATGGGAGCCTGGGTGCTCTGGACGATCCGGGCGGCGGCGGGCGGGCGTGGATACCCAGAAGTGGTCAGGAGGTTTCGGCGGCCTCGGCGGGCGCACCCCCAAGTTGCGGTAACCCGTCGGTGGGTTTCCGCCCGCCCCCGGCGGGACCGGTCGAATGGAGCCGTCGACCGACCAGACAGCCGGAAGAGAGGAGCGCACGTGAGACGCATCCACACGTCGCGCCCGCTGCTCGGTGACGAGGAGGTCGCCGCGGTCACGGACGTGCTGCAGTCGGGGTGGGTCGCCCAGGGGCCGCGGGTGGCCGAGTTCGAGCGCCGGTTCGCCGAGCGCCAGGCGGTCGGCCACGCGGTCGCGACCTCCAGCCGGACCACCGCGTTGCACCTGGCCCTCGTGGTCGCGGGGGTGCGGCCCGGGGACGACGTGGTCGTGCCGTCGTACTCGTTCGTGGCGACCAGCAACGCGCCGACCTACGTCGGCGCACGGCCGGTCTTCGCCGATGTCGACCCCGACACCGGCAACCTCAACGCCGAGACGGTCCAGGCAGCGATGACGCCCCGCACGACGGCGGTGATCGCTGTCGACCAGGCAGGGGTGCCGGTCGACCTCGACCCGATCCGCGACTACTGCGACCGTCTCGCCGTGGGCGTGATCGAGGACGCGGCGAGCGGCGCCGGCTCGGAGTACCGGGGGAGCGCGGTGGGCACGGGTGCGGACGTCACGGCGTGGTCGTTCGACCCACGCAGGGTGCTCACCACCGGCGAGGGCGGGATGCTCACGACCCGCAACGCGGCGTGGGCGCTGCGCGCGCGCCGGCTGCGCGAGCACGCCGGATCGATCGCGGACGGCGGCGCCCTTCCGTCCGGCGGCGTGGCGGGGCCTGTCCAGTACGCGGAGGTCGGCTACAGCTACCGGATGACGGACCTGCAGGCCGCCGTCGGCCTCGTCCAACTGGACCGGATGGCGGAGGTCGTCGCGCGGCGTCGGAGGCTGGCCGAGGTGTACGGCAAGGCGATCTCCGACATCGAGGGCCTGCGCGCCGTGCGCGACCCCGACTACGGGCGCACCAACTTCCAGTCCTACTGGGTCGAGGTGCTTGAGGACTACCCGGTGGGACGCGACGGGCTCATCGCCGCGCTCGGCCGCGCCGGGATCACCGCGACGCGCGCGATGATGGCGACGCACCTGGAGCCGCTGTATTCCGGGCACTCCGGCCTCGTCGTGCCGCTGCCGGTCACCGAGCGGCTGAGCCGCCGCACGCTGGTGCTGCCGCTGTTCCATCAGATGTCGGAGTCCGAGCAGCAGCGTGTGATCGAGGTTCTGCGGCGCCCGGAACGGCCGTGGTGACCGGCTCGGGAAGCGCTGTTCGTCCGCTCTGGTCTGCGGCTTCCGGCGCGATTACCCAATCCCGGTGACGAGCCCGTGCGTCGGATGCGGTGGTCTTGCCGGATACGACCGGGGACTCCCCATCCTGGGGGTATCTCGGATCCGCTCGGCATCGCCGACGGAAGGAGGCTCGATGCCGGACCTCTCCGGACCGCAGCCTCGGTCCGGCGAATCGAGCGCCGTCGGGCCCGCTCCGCCCGTCGTGGTCGTCTCCGACCAGGCGCTGATCGCCGAGGCCGTCGCGGCCGCGCTGCGCAACTCCGGGCTGGAGGCCAGCTACGTCCCCTGGGGCGAGGTGCCGGACTTCGCGGCCGGCGACGGGGAGGGCGAGCTCGCGGCGGTGGGGATCGCGCTGATCGAGGGCGATCACACCGACCTGATCAACGCGGTCGCGGACCTGGTCGAGCGCAGCGGGGAGACCCGTTGGATTGTGCTCACGGCGGTGCCGGCCGGCGCGCTGTGGGGCGCCGTGCTCGAGGCGGGCGCGGCGCTGGTGCTGCCCCGGTCGAGCTCTCTGGAGCAGGTGGTGGCGGCGGCGCGGGGCGTGGCCGAGGGGCGTCAGCTGCGGCTGGCCGGCGAGGCCGGTCTGCGCGGCGCCTGGGAGCGGGTGCGCGAGGAGCGCGAGGAGCTGGTCAAGGCGTTCGGCTCGCTGACCCGCAGCGAGCGCGAGGTCCTGGACCAGCTCTACCGCGGACGGACCGTGCCCGAGATCGCGGAGGCCCGCGAGGTCTCCGTCGTCACGGTGCGCCACCAGGTGCGGTCGGTGCTGCGCAAGCTCGGCGTCTCCTCGCAGCTCTCGGCCGTCGCGAAGTACGACCGGCTGCGCGACGGCGGCCCGGGCGGCGCGACCCCCTGAGCGTCGCTCCGCCACCGGCGACGGAGGTCAGGAGACGAGGCCGTCCTTGGAGGGCGGCGACCAGCCGGCCTGCCGGGCCAGCCCGACCGCCGCCAGCTGGGAGGTGACCTCGAGCTTGGCGAGGATCGCCTTGACCTGGGTGCGCACCGTGGCCTCGGAGACCACGCTGGTGCGGGCGATCTCGCGGACCGGGTGCCCGGCGATCAGCTGGCCGAGCACCTCCCGCTCCCGCGGGGTGAGGCGCTCCAGCCGCTCGCGCAGCTCGTGCTCCTGCTGGCGCTGCTCGGACCACAGCCCGATCAGCTGCTCGCGCTCCGCGGCGTCCATCACCGGCAGGCCCTGGCAGATCTTGCGGACCACGGCCAGGATCTCGTTGAGCGGCTGCGTCTTCGGGATGGCCTTGCGGGCGCCCTGGCGCACGCAGTCGCCCCAGCGCGACTTGTCGGTCGACGCGGTCAGGACCACGACGTTCGAGCCGGTGCGCGCGATCGGGGTGATCAGGCGTACGCCGTCGCCGAGCTCGCCCAGGTCGAGGTCGAGCAGCACGACGCGCGGCTGGTAGCGGCTGACGCTGGCCAGCAGCTGGTTCGGCGTCATGGTGGCCGCCGGGACCCGGCGGACGTCGTACCCCTCCATGTTGAGGCTGAGCTCGAGCGACTCGGCGAAGAGCACGTGGTCGTCGACGATCAGGACCCTCGGCCGGCGGTTGGAGCTGTCGGTGCCGATCACGAGGCCTCCTCGAGGGTGCTGCGTCCGTGGCTGGCGAGCACGGGCACCCCGCCGTGGTCGTCGGTGTCTCCCTCGAGGTACGAGGGACGCTGCTGGCTCGCGCCCGGTACGCCGGAGGCGCGCCGGTCCCGGATCCCGTCGCTCGGCGCGCCGTCGCGGTCGTGCCGGGGCAGGCGCACCACGAAGCGCGCGCCGACCCGGCTGGGCGCCAGGTCGAGCGTCCCGCCGGTGTGCTCGAGCCGGGTCCGGGCCAGGCTGAGCCCGAGGCCCTGGCCGCGCGAGGTCTCGCCCCGCTCGCCCCAGGTGAAGACCGCCGTGCGGCGGTCGGGTGCGATGCCGGGGCCGTCGTCGGCGACGACCACCTCCGCGGCGCCGTCGGCCTCGCGGGCGACCACCGTGGTGGTCGCGCCCGGGGCGTGCTTGCGGGAGTTGTCCAGCAGGATGTTGAGCGCCTCGGTGATGCTGTCGGCGTCGCCGGCGACCCGCAGGCCCGACGGCTGCCACTCGACCTCGCGGCCGATCGCCTGCTGCGCCGAGACGAGCGGCCGGATCAGGCCGTCGAGGTCGACCGGCTCCGTCGCTGACCCGGCCGCCGCGCCGGTCGCGGTGGTGGGGCCTGGGGCCGCGGTCGCCGGGGCGGCCGCACCGTCGCTCTGGTCGTGGGCCGCGCGCCCCGCCAGGATCCTGGCCAGCCGTGCGGACTCGCGGTCCAGCATCTCCTCCAGCCGCTCGCGGTACTGGGCGCTCAGCTGGCGGTTGCTGTGGATCAGGTTCGACGCGCAGGCGATCCCGGCCACGGTGTTGGTGATCTCGTGCAGCCGGGAGCGCTCGTCGACCTGCTGCTCCTCCAGCTGTGCGAGCTGGGTTCCCAGGGCCTCGAGCCACTCCTCCTGGTGCTGGATCTCGATCCGGAGCGCGGCGAGGCTCGCGCTCAGCACGAGTACCCCGCCCGCGGTGGTGAGGACGACGACGGCGATCGCGACGACGGGCGTGGAGGTCTGCATGGTCGCGGTGATCACCCGCCCCAGGACCATCGCGAGGAAGCCGATCCCGATCCGGTGGGTGAACCAGCGCGGCAGCGGCGAGTCGCGACGCATCAGGCGCGCGGCGGCGAGGGCCCACAGCGCGAGCGCGAGGAACCCGGCGGCGGGCGGCAGCCAGGCCGGCGCGGCCGGCGACGTCTCGCTGAGCATCAGGTAGCCGCACGAGGCGACCAGGCCGAGCACCAGGCCGGCCGCCAGCGGATCCACCCGGCACGTCCGGGTGCGGCTGAGCCAGGCGATCGTCGCGATCACCATCGCGATGTTGAGGTCGAGCAGGATGAGCCAGCCGGCGCCGGCGAATCCGTCAGGATTGCTCAGGCGCACCATCGCGACGCCGATGGAACCGACGCCGAAGATGGTCATGGCGAGCGCGAGCCAGGCGAGGACCGGGAGCCGGGTGATCCGGTACTGGAAGTAGACGACCCCGGCCGCGGCGGCGAAGAGTGGCGCGACGACGAGCCGCGCGACGGTGGCGCCGGCCCCCCAGGACACGGGCGACGGCTCGGTCAGCTGGAAAAAGACTTGTGGTGCCGCGATGGCCAGGAGGACCAGCGCAGTCGCCGGCCACCCCCAAGTGCCCGCAGGCAGTGGGTTGTGCATGTGGCATCCCATCCCTGGCCCGCCCAGCGGTCCAGGTGTCCCCGTTCTCGATACCGTGTCCCCGAGTCCACGTCCCCTACGTCGGGATCGACCGAGTTCGACCCCCACACTGACGGCCCACCGCCGCCCTCAACATCCTCTGCAGCCTGCACGGAACAGTCCCTTGTCCCGTTGGGGAGGCGAGCTGTCTACCGGTCCCGCCGCCGAGGCTTCCCGAGTGCCTCGCCGGAAAAAGTAGGGCCGGTGCCCGTCACGTCTCCACCGAGACCGAGACGCTATACCAGATTTTGAGGATCCGGCTAGAGGTGGACACGGATGACTTTGGTAAAGACGACTGTGACGGGGAGCACACTGGTCGCCGGGGCGTCCGCCGACGGGGTGGCAGCGGACGCAGGGACGAGCAAGGGAGGACAGCATCGCAGGGGGGCGTGCGACGCGGTCCGAGTAGCTCAGACCGGACCCGGCGACCAGGGGGGCGGGCGCCCACATTCACCTTGGTGGTCCCGCCCGGTCCTGTGCATCGCCAAACTGCGGGATGCGTGTCACCGCACGCGCGGCCGACCGGCTCCGCGGCGTACTCGATATTGGGTTCGACCGTGCCCCCACGGCTAGGGTCGGCGCCGTGAGCAAGCCCCTGACCGAGCTGATCGTGACCGCATCGGAGCGGCTGACCCCGGGCATGGTGCGCCTGAGGTTCCGCAGCGACGACCTGTCCGCGTTCGCGGCCAGCGAGCACACCGACCGCTACGTGAAGCTGGTCTTCGGCGACCCGGCCGAGCTGGCCGCCGGCGGGCGACCGGTGATGCGCACCTACACCGCGCTCGAGCCCGACCCGGTCGCCGGCACGCTGGCGATCGACTTCGTGGTGCATGGGGACGAGGGGGTCGCCGGCCCCTGGGCCGCCGCCGCCGTGCCGGGCGACACCATCGTCGCGCGCGGGCCGGGCGGGGCGTACGCGCCCGATGCCGGCGCCGACTGGCACCTGCTGGCCGGCGACGAGGCCGCCCTCCCCGCCATCCGGCAGGCCGCGGCCGCCCTCCCCGCCAACGCCGTCGGTCACGTCGTGATCGAGGTGGACGACGCCGCGCACGAGCAGGAGGTCGCTGTGCCCCCGGGCGTGACGCTGACCTGGCTCCACCGCCGCGCGGGCGGCGGTCGCGCCGCGCTGGTCGACGCCGTACGGGCGCTGGAGTGGCTGCCCGGCCGGGTGCACGCGTTCGTGCACGGCGAGGCTGAGGCCGTGATGCACGGCATCCGGCCGTACCTGCTCGCCGAGCGGGGGGTGCCGAGGTCCGACGCCTCGGTCTCCGGGTACTGGCGCGCCGGCCGCACCGAGGAGTCGTTCCGACAGTGGAAGGCCGACCTCGCAGCCGATGAGGGCGCCGATGAGGCAACCCGATGACCAGCGCCCGAGGAGGCCACCCGATGAGTCCCGTCCGCCTGTTCCGCCGCGTCGCCGTCGCCGAGGCCGTCACCTGGGCCCTGCTCCTCTTCGGCATGTACCTGAAGTACGGCAGCGAGACCACCGAGCTCGGCGTGCGGATCTTCGGCATGCTGCACGGCGTCGTCTTCGTGGCGTACGTCGTGACCACCGTCCTGGTGGCCATCGACCAGCGCTGGCGCCCGGGCCGTGCGCTGCTCGCGCTGGCCGCGGCCGTGCCGCCGTTCGCCACGCTGCCGCTGGAGTGGTGGGCCCTCAGGCGCGGCTGGCTGGCCGGCTCCTGGCGGCTCCGAGAGGACGCCCCCGCCGGCACGCTGGAGCGGGCCGCGGCCTGGATCGTGCGCCGTCCCGCGCGCGGTGCCGCGGTCGGCGTCGTCGCCGTCGCGGTGCTGACCGGCGCCGCGCTGCTGGTCGGTCCGCCGACCGCCTGACCGACGGTCGGGACCCCCGCTCGCGGGAGTCCCGACCCGCCTGGCCCGTTCGGGCCACTTCGCCCCCTCTGGCCTGATCTTCCCAGGTCAGAGGGGTTTTTCGTCGGCGTCAACTGCACCGCTGGCGTTCGGGAGGCGTTCATCCGGCGCACCCCGTCCGGTCGTCATCGACCCTGAATGTTGCCTCGCCGAGCGGCTCCGCCCGGCGCCGGCTCGGCCCCGCTCGGGTGGCCTCGAACCAGGAACGATGCGTGACCACCCTGCCTGTCAACGACGCGGGCGCGCCCGAGGCGACCCCGCGCCGGATCAGTCGCCGCGCCACCGGCGCGGACGCCGTCTTCGAGCACGCCGCGCGTGCCGTCGGAGCCTCCGTGCTGCTCATCACCGGCGGCGTCGGTGTCTTTCTCGCGTGGCAGGCGGTCCCGACCCTCCAGCGCTACGGGCTGTCGTTCCTGACCGAGGAGCGCTGGGAGCCGGAGTCCGACGTGATCGGGATCGGCGGCGTGCTCGTCGGCACGGTCTCGATCGCCGCGGTCGCGATGTGCTTCGCGTTCCCGCTGGCGCTGCTCACCGCGCTCTACATCAGCGAGTACGCGCCGGCGCGGCTCAAGGGCCTGCTGGTCTCTGCGATCGACCTGATGGCGGCGGTCCCGTCGATCGTCTACGGGATGTGGGGCTTCTTCCTGGTGATGCCGCACGCGGCCGAGCTCGCCCGGTTCCTGGAGTCGACCTTCCCGTGGGTGCCGTTCTTCGACGTCCGCGGCTCCGACCCCGACGCCGCGGTCTGGGACGCCAGCCGGTACGTCGCCAGCGCGTTCTGTGCGGGCATCGCGGTCGCGATGATGGTGATGCCCGATGGCCTGCGCCGTGATGCGCCAGGTCTTCTCGCAGTCCCCGCCGGGGGAGCGCGAGGCCGCGCTGGCCCTGGGGGCGACCCGGTGGGGCGTGATCCGCACCGTGGTCCTGCCGTTCGGTCGCGGCGGCATCATCGGCGGCACGATGCTCGGCCTGGGCCGTGCGCTCGGCGAGACGATCGCCGTGGTGCTGATCATCTCGCCGGCCTTCGAGGTCAAGTGGAACATCCTCGAGATCGGCACCAACTCGGTCAGCGCGCTGATCGCGGTGCAGTTCGGCGACGCCAGCCCGGCGCAGCTCTCCGCGCTGCTGGCGGCCGGCTTCGTGCTGTTCCTGCTGACGCTGGTGGTCAACACGTTCGCCGCGGTGATCGTGAACCGCAGCCGCGCCGGGGACGGTGACGCGTGACGACCTACCTGCCGGCCCGTGACCGGGCCGACCGCGACGACCTGCCCCCGGCGGTCCCGCGGCGTGCCGTGGGCGCGCCGACGGCCGACGAGACGTTCGCCCGGGTCGGCGCGTGGGCGGCGGCGGTCGCGATGACCTGGCTGATCACCCAGCGGTTCCTGCCGCTCGACGGCCCGGCCTGGTTCCTGGTGTTCCTGCTCGGCACCGGCCTGATCACGACCGGGCTGCTCACGGCGATGACCTCCACGCTGGTCGAGGTCCGCGACCGGATGTCCGGGGTCGTGGTGACCGCCGGCGCCCTGGTCGTGGCGGCGGCCATCGTCTCCGCGGTGGTCTTCGTCTACCTGGAGGGCTGGCGGCCCCTGACCCACTGGAACTTCTTCAGCGAGGACATGTCGGGCGTGGAGCCCAAGGCGCCGCTGGACCAGGGCGGGATCCTGCACGCGATGGTCGGGTCGGCGATCCAGCTGGCCATCGGCATCGCGATCGCGCTGCCGCTCGGCATCGGCACCGCGATCTTCATGGTCGAGGTGGGTGGTCGGTTCTCGCGGATCGTGCGCACCGTCGTCGAGGCGATGACGGCGCTGCCCTCGATCGTCGCGGGCCTGTTCATCTACACGACCGTGATCCTCGCGCTCGGGCTGCCCCGGTCCGGCTTCGCGGCCGGCCTGGCGATCGCGGTGATGATGCTGCCGATCATCGCCCGCGCCGCCGACGTGGTGCTGCGGGTGGTGCCGAACAACCTGCGTGAGGCGAGCCTGGCGCTGGGGGCCAGCCGGTGGCGGACCGTGTGGCACGCCGTGCTGCCCACCGCCCGCCCGGGCCTGGCCACCGCGGTCATCCTCGGCATCGCCCGCGGCGTCGGCGAGACCAGCCCGGTGCTGCTCACCTCCGGTGCCGCCTCCTTCCTGGTGCTGAACCCGTTCGAGGGCGCGATGAACTCGCTCCCGCTCTTCGTCTACACCCAGGCCCGCAGCGGCGTGCCGACAGCGATCGAGCGCGGGTTCGGCGCGGCCGCCGTGCTCATGGTGCTGGTGCTGGCGCTCTTCGTGGTGGCGCGCCTCATCGCCCGCCCCCGCCGGGCGAGGCCGTCGCTGCCGCGCCGGCTCCTCCGGCTGCCCGTCGACTGGGCCCGCGCCGCGCGCCGCCTGGCCCGCCGTCGTACCGCTCCCGGCCCGGCCGCCCCGGCGCCCGTCGCCGCCCGCGTCCCCCATCCCGCCAGCCGTCCCGCTCCCGCTCTCGAGGTCAGCCCGTGAACCGCCGTCCCCTCCGTCTCCTGCTCGCCGCCGCGCTGGCCGGCCTGCTCGCCCTGCTCGGGTCCGGCGGCGCGCCCGCCGCGCCGCTGGCGCTGCGGGTGCCCTACACGACGATCGAGGGCACCGGCTCGACCTGGTCCGAGCTGATCGTCCAGAAGTGGATCGCGGACGTGAACGCCAACGGCATGAAGGTGGTCTATACCGGCGGCGGCTCCAGCAAGGGCCGCAAGGACTTCGCGCAGTCCACCAACGACTTCGCGATCTCCGAGATCCCGTACCAGGGCGTCGACGAGAACGGCAACGCCGACAAGTCCGACCGCCCCTACGCCTACCTGCCGATCGTCGCGGGCGGCACGGCGTTCACCTACCAGCTCAAGATCGGCGGCGAGCTGGTCCGCAACCTGCGGCTCTCCGGGGAGACCATCGCCAAGATCTTCACCAACCAGATCACCAACTGGAACGACCCGGCGATCACCGCGGACAACAACGGCCGGGCGTTCCCCTCGCTGGCGATCACCCCGGTGGTCCGCTCCGACGGATCCGGCACGACGGCGCAGTTCACCACCTGGATGGACGACCAGTACCCGAGCATCTGGCGCCCCTACTTCGGGCACTCCGGACTCACGTCGTACTACCCGCGCAAGTCGGGCTCGCGGATGGTCGCGCAGGCCGGCTCGGACCAGGTGATGAACACGGTCAAGGGGTTCGCCGGCAACGGCACGATCGGGTACGTCGAGTACTCCTACCCGGTCAACGCCAGCTACCCGGTCGTCAAGGTGCTCAACAAGGCCGGCTACTTCGTCGAGCCGACCCAGTACAACACCGCGGTCGCGCTCACCAAGGCCAAGATCAACCCCACCACGCTGACCCAGGAGCTCGACGGCGTCTACGTGAACCCGGACCCGCGGGCGTACCCGATCTCGTCGTACTCCTACATGGTCATCCCGACCTCGGCGACCGACGCCCGGATGACCACCTCGAAGCGGCAGACGCTGGCCGACTTCGTCTACTACTCGCTGTGCGCCGGCCAGACCAGCGCCGGCGACTACGGCTACTCGCCGCTGCCGCTGAACCTGGTGCAGGCCGGGTTCGACCAGGTCGCCAAGCTCAAGAAGGCGGACCCCGGCGTCAACCTCACCGACCGGGACGTGCGGTCGTGCAACAACCCGACCTTCGACGGCAAGAACCTCAGCCACAACGTGCTCGCCGACGTCGCCCCGCAGCCCGCGGCGTGCGACAAGGTCGGCGCCGGGCCGTGCGGCATCGCCACCGGCACCAACAAGCCGTCCACCGACGACCCCGACGCGCCCGAGGACGCCGCCGACCCGGAGGCGCCGGCGGCGGGGCCCGGCGAGGCCGGCGACCCGGAGGCCGCGCCGGAGGAGGCGGCGCCGGAGGCTGAGGTCGACCCCGAGACCGGGCTGCCGGCCGCCGACCCCGGCACGGCGACCGCCGACACCGCCGGGACGGCCGTGTACGCCAACCCGACGCTGGTCTCGGCCCGCGCCGGGGACCAGCGGCCCTTCGGCGTGCTCGCCGTCGTCCAGCTCCTCGCCCTGGTCGTCGTGCCCGGGCTGATCATCGCCACGCTCCGCCGCCGGCCGGGGAGCAACCGGTGAAGCGGGGTCGCGCCGTCGTCGGCGGCGCCGTCGGCGCGCTCCTCGGGCTCGCCGTGCTGACCCCCGTGCCCGCACCGGACGCGGCCGCGGTCGCGCCCGCGCGCGCCGCGGTGGCCGGCGGGGCGTACCGCGAGACGCGGTCGCTGGACCGGACGATGGTCGAGACGACCGGGGAGAGGACCGTCGGCTCCTACGAGATGACGGTCAGCGCGGACCACACCACCAACCTGCGCGGACGCGAGCGGATCCGGATCTCCTGGCAGGGCGCCCCGCCGAGCGGCGGCCGAGCCAGCAACCCGTTCGGCGAGCAGGGTCTCGCGCAGGAGTACCCGGTGGTGATCCTGCAGTGCCGCGGCACCGACGACCCGGACCTGCCCGTCGACGAGCAGCTGAGCCCGCGCACCTGCTGGACCTCCTCGTACTACCAGCGCTCCCAGGTGCTCGCGTCGCCGAGCGCCGCGCTGTGGACCGTGGACCGGTACGCCGCCGAGCCGGACGTCGAGCGGATCTCCGGCCTGGAGGGCGTGGCCGACGAGGAGTGCGCCACGGTGCGCGACTCGGCGAGCTTTTACAGCCACCTGACACCGTTCGTGGCGGCGTCGGGCGAGGTCTTCCCCGCGTGCGACCGCGACACCATGCCGCCCGAGGCGGCCGTCGGCGCCGCCTTCCCCGCGGCCGAGGTGGCCGCGTACTCCGACACGGACGGCGCGGGGTCGGTCGACTTCGAGGTCCGCTCCGCCGTCGAGAACGAGTCGCTCGGCTGCTCCCACGAGGTCGCCTGCTCGATCGTGGTGGTGCCGATCGCCGGCCTCAGCTGCGCCGCGCCCGGCGACCCGGTGACCACCCTCGACCGGAACTGCCGGCAGTACGGCGAGTTCGCCTGGGGCAGCAGCAACTTCGCCGGCCTCGGCATCGACCAGGCCGTCGGCCCGGCGCTGTGGTGGTCGGAGTCCAACTGGCGCCACCGCTTCTCCATCCCGATCACCTTCGGGCTCCCGACCGACGCCTGCGACGTGCTCGACCCGCGCCCGCCGGTCGGCTTCGCCGGCTCGGAGCTGATGGCGCAGGCCGCGCTGCAGTGGGCCCCGGCGTACTGCCTGAACAAGAAGCGGTTCAAGTTCCAGCTCAACCAGATGCCCGACCAGGCCGGGTGGAACCTGATGGAGAAGGGCGACGCGCCGGCGGCGTTCGTCTCGGGCCGCAAGGACCGGGTGGGGGAGGACCCGGTCGGCTACGCGCCGACCGCGGTCACCGGCTTCGCCATCGGGTACGTCGCCGACAAGCCGGACAACGCCGGCGAGGTGTCCCGGCTGCGGCTCAACCCACGGCTGCTGGCCAAGCTGCTCACGCAGAGCTACCCCGGCTCGGCGCTCGGCAAGGGGCACCCCGGCCTGGGCGACAACCCGCTGAGCATGCTCACCGACCCCGAGTTCATCAAGCTCAACCCGGGGCTCAGCACCCGCGACACGGAGGCGGCGGCGACGCTGCTGTCGCTGTCGAACTCCTCGGACCAGATCGAGCAGCTGACGGCGTACATCGCCGCCGACGCCGACGCGACGGCGTTCGTCGCCGGCGAGGCCGACCCGTGGGGGATGACGGTGAACCCGGCGTACGAGGGCCTGACGCTGCCGCTCGCGGAGTGGCCGCTGCTCGACACGTACACGCCGGAGACCCAGGACCCGTGCCGGCAGGCGAACCCGTCGGTCTACCTGACCCAGCTGGCCGCCCCGGTGACCACGCTGCGGAAGATCTCCGACGCCCTGATCGACTCCTGGCCCAACGTGCAGACCCGCTGCGACGGCGACCCCACGACGGTCTCCGGGTGGAAGATCGGCCGGATCGACCGCCAGGCCTACGGAGCCCGCTTCATGCTCGGTCTGGTCAGCCTCGGCGACGCCGAGCGCTACGGGCTGCGATCGGCCTCGCTGGCCACCGCCAAGGGCACCTACGTCGCCCCGACCAGCCGGTCGCTGGCCGACGCGGTCTCGATCTCGACGCAGGACGAGGACGACGAGTACGGGCCGTTCCAGCTGGACCAGGGCGACGTCGCCCGGGCCCGCTCCGCCTACCCGGGCACCCAGGTCGTCTACACGGCGGCCCGGACGCACGGCATGGACGCCGACGAGGCGGCCACGGTCGCCTCCTTCATCCGGATCGCGGTCTCGGAGGGCCAGCACGTCGGCCGCGACAACGGCGACCTCCCCGAGGGCTACCTGCCCATCCTCCGGACCGGCTCGACGGCCAAGCTCTGGGCGGCGGCGCAGCGCGTGGCCGACGCGATCGAGGCGCAGGAGCTGCCCGCGGTGCCCGAGGAGGAGGACGACGCCCCGGACGACGCCCGGCCGCCGGCCGACACCGGCCCCACGCCGCCGAGCGCGCCGGCCGTGCCCGAGGAGGACGAGCCGGCGGGGGCCGACGAGCCCCGGGCCGACAAGCCGGGCAAGCGCGCGAAGCCGGAGGTGACCGTCGTCGCGACCGAGGCGGCCAGCTCGCCGACCGCGTTCGCGATGCTGCCGACCCTGCTGGTCCTCGGCCTGGTGGCGGCGTCCGCGTCGCTGGTCACCCGCCTGGTCGGGATGCGCCGGGGAGGCCGCCGATGACCGCCACCGCCACCCCGCCCGCGCACCGGGAGCGGAAGCCGCGCCCGCCGCGACCCGAGCCGACCGCCGGCAACATCGTGGCGAGCACCTCGCTCACCGTGCTCTCGGTGCTGTGCCTGTGGCTCCTCGTGCACCTGCTCCTCCTGGGCACCGTCTCCCACGACCGGGAGCAGGCGCTGCTCCACCGCGAGCTCCGCACCCAGCTCGCCGGCGCCACGGCCCCGGTCGGCCCCGTCGTGCCGGCCGGGGACCCGCTGGCCCTGCTCCGGATCCCCGCGATCGGCCTCGAGGAGGTCGTGGTCGAGGGCACCGCGGCCGGTGACCTGTTCGCGGGACCGGGCCACCGGCGCAACACGGTGCTCCCCGGGCAGGCCGGCATCTCGCTGGTCTACGGCCGCTCGGTGACCTACGGCGCCCCCTTCCGCCGCCTGGCCTCGCTCACCCCGGGCGACCTGGTCCAGCTGACCACCGCGCAGGGGCGGATCAGCCTCCGCGTGCTCGGCGTGCGCCGCGACGGCGACCCGCTGCCCCAGCCGGCCGCGGCGGGAGCGACCCGGTTGACCCTCGTCACCGCCGCCGGCGCGGGCCGGTTCGCCCGGCTCACCCCCGGCTCGGCCCTGTACGTCGACGCCGAGGCCGCGGAGGGCTTCCCGGCGCCCGGCGGCGTGCCCGCGGTGGTGCCGCCGTCGGAGGAGGCGATGGCCTCGGGCACCGAGGCGCTGCCGCTGCTCACCCTCTGGCTGACGCTGCTCATCGGCGTCGTCGCGGCCGCGCTGCTGGCGCTCCGGCGGTGGTCGGCCGGCCTGGTGTGGGTGGTCGCGATCGCGCCCGTCCTCGCCCTGGCCTGGCTGGCCACCGACACCGCGATGCGGCTGCTGCCCAACCTGATCTGACCGACCAGCTCCACCAACCCAACCAGTGATGAACCGAGAGAAGAAGAGGAAGTAGATGTCTGCACGCAAGACGTTCGGGGGGATCGTCGCCGGGACGTTGGCGACCGCGGCAGTGTTCGCGGGCGCCGCTCCGTCCTACGCCGTGTACACCGCCGACCCGGACGACGTCCTGCCGACCGGGAGCTCCGACCTGATCGGCGCCGGCTCGGACACCACCCAGCACGCCATGAAGCTGATCGCCGACGGCTGGAACGCGTCGCTGCCGGCCCCCGAGTTCGGGATCGCCAGCATCGCCGCCACCACCGGCGGCGGGGCGACCCCCGGCGACGGCAGCAGCACCGTCCCGTTCCTCGGCGGCGAGATCTCGCGGCCCAACGGGTCCACCGCCGGCAAGAGCCTGCTCTACGGCGCCAACGAGAACGCGGAGATCGACTTCGCGCGCTCCTCCTCGGGCCTCAAGGACGCCGAGAAGGACGCCGGGCTCCAGCTCCTCCCGTTCGCGGTGGACGCGCTGAAGATGGCCGTCTCCAACGAGGTCGCGTCCCACGCCCCGGCGTCGCTGACCATCGACGACCTGGTCAAGATCTACGACGGCACCTACACCAACTGGAGCCAGGTCGGCGGCACCGCCGGCACCATCGTCCCGATGCTGCCGCAGGACGGCTCTGGCACCCTGAGCTTCTTCACCGACCAGCTGAAGGCGGCCAACGGCGGCACGGCCGTCACGCTCGCGCCGTCGGTGGTCCGGGTGCAGGAGCACGACGACACCGAGATCAAGGGCAACGCCAACGCGATCGCCCCGTTCTCGGTGGGTCGCGCCGGGCTGCTCGACGACACCGTGGACCTGCTGGACGGCTTCTCGGCGCAGCGCGCCCTCTACAACGTCGTCCGCGCCGACGACCTCGAGGACGCCGACATCCAGACCGTCTTCGGTCCCGAGGGCTTCGTCTGCTCCGACCAGGGCGGGCTCCTGATCGCCGAGGCCGGCTTCCAGCAGCTGGCCAGCGAGGCCGACGGCGGCGAGTGCGGCGTCGCCACCCAGGCGTCGACGTCCAACTTCGCCACCAGCGGCGCCAAGTCCCCGATCGCCACCTCGGTCGCGCTCAAGGGCACCAGCAAGGCCGCCCGCAAGGCCGTGCTGAGCGCGGTGGTGTCGGGCTCGACCAAGCCCGACGGCACCGTCACCTTCCTCGAGGGTGACGACGTCGTCGCCGAGGACGTCCCGCTGATCGGCGGCACCGCGACCGCCAGCCTGACCGGCCTCGCGCCGGGCAAGCACACCTACACCGCGGTCTACGCCCCGGTCGTCGGGTCGCTCTTCCAGGCCTCCGAGGACGACGGCAAGGTCACGGTGAAGACCACGGCCGCGATCAGCGAGACCTTCCCGGCGAAGGTGGCCAAGGGCAAGAAGGCGAAGGGTGTCGTCGCCGTCGCCCTCAAGGGCGTCGCCGCGAAGGCGACCGGCAAGGTCACCGTGCTCAAGGGCGCCAAGAAGGTCGGTACCGCCAAGCTCGTCAAGGGCAAGGCCACGCTGACCCTCGCCAAGCTCGCGAAGGGCAAGAACAAGCTGACCATCACGTGGGGCGGCAACGCCGCGGGCGTGGCAGCGAAGAAGAAGTTCACGATCACCCAAAGGTGATCCCGCGGTAGCGACCGCAGGCGACCGGGTCGGCAGGGGCTCCCTGCCGGCCCGGTCCGCCACCACCCACCTGAGGACGAGTGAGAACCAGCATGACCAGCCAGTCCCCGGCGGCCGAGCCGACCGGCGCCGACCCCGTCACCACGCAGATCGACGCGGTCGCCGACACCACCGCCCCGCCGGCGCCGGCCGCCCCGCGGCTGCCCGCGCCCACGCCGTACGGCGAGCAGCGGCTGCCCGCGCTCGCCGAGCTCGAGGCGCGCGAGATCACCGCCTGGTTCGGCGACCGCAAGGTGCTGGACCGGGTCTCCCTGACCATGGGCGCCGGCCAGATCACCGCGTTGATCGGGCCCTCGGGGTGCGGCAAGTCGACGTTCCTGCGGATCCTCAACCGGATGCACGAGCTGGTGCCGTCCGCGCAGCTGGCCGGCGAGGTGCTGCTGGACGGGGAGGACATCTACCACCGGGAGAAGCGGCTGATCGACGCCCGGCGCGCGATCGGCATGGTCTTCCAGAAGCCGAACCCGTTCCCGGCGATGTCGATCCGGGAGAACGTGCTCGCGGGCCTCAAGGTCACCGGCACCCGGATGCGCCGCTCGGACAAGGACGACCTGGTGGAGTCCTGCCTGATCAAGGGCGGGCTGTGGAACGAGGTCAAGGACCGGCTCGACGCCCCCGGAGCGGGCCTCTCCGGCGGCCAGCAGCAGCGCCTGTGCATCGCCCGCTCGCTCGCCGTGCGGCCGCGGGTGCTGCTGATGGACGAGCCGTGCTCGGCGCTCGACCCGACCTCGACCCGGGTGATCGAGGAGACGATGGTCGAGCTCGCGCAGGAGGTGACGATCGTGATCGTCACCCACAACATGCAGCAGGCGGCGCGCGTCTCCGACCAGTGCGCGTTCTTCCTCGCGGCCCAGGGCACGCCGGGGGTGATCGTGGAGCACGGCGACACCCGGGACATGTTCGAGCGGCCGCAGGACAGCCGGACCCACGACTACGTGAACGGCCGCTTCGGCTGAGCCCGAGGCCTCCGGTGGTTGAGGTGCGAGCGAAGCGAGCCTCGAAACCTCCGCCCGCCCCGTGCCTCGGTTTCGAGGCTCGGCCGCGGGCGGCCTCGCACCTCAACCAGCGGCTACCGCCGACTCGGCGCTGGGGGCGCCTCCACATAGGCTGGGTCCGACCCACCCCGGCGCCCGACGGACACCCCCGTCGCGGCTGTTCCGGGGCGATCGTCGTGTCCGCCCGACCCCGCCCGTACCCCAGGCCCAGCACCACCAGGAGCGCCCCGATGAGCCTCGCCGGTCTCGCCGACGCAGTCCTCGCCGACCCCCTGCTCGCCGGCCCCCTGGCCGAGGCGGCGGACGGCCGGCTGCCGACCCAGGACCTGACCGGCCCGGAGCCGGTCCGCCCGTTCCTGGTCACCGGGCTGGTGCGCACCGGGCGCCCGGTGCTCGCGGTCACCGCGACCACCCGGGAGGCCGAGCAGCTGGTCGCCGAGCTCGGCGACCTGATGGACCCCGAGACGGTCGCCTACTACCCGAGCTGGGAGACCCTGCCGCACGAGCGGCTCAGCCCGCGCAGCGACACCGTCGGCCGCCGGCTCGCGGTGCTGCGGCGGCTGTGCCACCCCGGCACGGGTGCCGGCACCGGCCCCGTCTCGGTGGTCGTGGCGCCGGTCCGCTCGATCCTCCAGCCGCAGGTCAAGGGGCTCGGCGACCTGACCCCGGTGGAGCTCGCGGTCGGCGAGCCCGCGGTCCTGGAGGAGGTCGTCGCCGGCCTGGTCGACGCCGCCTACAGCCGGGTCGACATGGTCGAGAAGCGCGGCGAGTTCGCCGTCCGCGGCGGCATCGTCGACGTCTTCCCGCCCACCGAGGAGCACCCGGTGCGGGTGGAGTTCTGGGGCGACGACGTCGAGGAGATCCGCTCCTTCGCCGTCGCCGACCAGCGCACCATCGACTCCCTGGAGCGGCTCTGGGCGCCGCCGTGCCGCGAGCTGCTGCTCACCGAGGAGGTCCGCGCCCGCGCCGCCGCGCTCGGCCGGGCGCACCCCGAGCTGCTGGAGATCACCGACAAGCTCGCCCAGGGCATCGCCGTCGAGGGCATGGAGGCGCTGATCCCGGCCCTCGTCGACGACCTGGAGCTGCTGGTCGACCTGATGCCCCGGGGCACCCAGGTGGTCGTCCTCGACCCCGAGCGGGCCCGCGCCCGCGCCCACGACCTGGTGGCCACCTCCGAGGAGTTCCTCGGCGCCTCGTGGGCGGCGGCCGCCGGGGGCGGGTCCGCGCCGATCGACCTGCAGGCGGCGTCGTACCACGAGCTGGGCGACGTGCGGGTGCACGCGCTCGACCGGGGCCACTCCTGGTGGACGTTCAGCCCGTTCGGCCTGGACCTCGACGCCGAGCAGCCGCAGGACGCGCAGGCGCGGGTCACCGCGGCGCCGACGTACCGCGGCGATGTGGAGCGGGCCTTCGCCGACCTCACCGGCTGGCGCGCCGGCGGCCGCCCGGTCGTCGTGGTGCACCCCGGCCACGGCCCCGCCCAGCGGATGGTGGAGGCGCTCGGCGAGCGCGACGTACCCGCCCGGCTGGTGGAGGACCTGCCCGCCGGCGAGCCGCTCGACCCGGCCGTGGTGACGGTCGCCCGCGGCGGCCTCGGTCACGGCCTGGTGCTGGAGCCCAGCGAGGCGACCCCCGGCCTGGTGGTGCTGACCGGCGAGGACATCGTCGGGCAGAAGGCGTCCACCCGGGACATGCGCGCGATGCCGACGCGGCGCAAGAAGCAGATCGACCCGCTGGAGCTGCGCGCCGGCGACTACGTGGTCCACGAGCAGCACGGCGTCGGCCGGTTCGTGGAGATGAAGCAGCGGGTCGTGCACGGCGCCACCCGCGACTACCTCGTCCTCGAGTACGGCGCCAGCAAGCGCGGCGCGCCGCCGGACCGCCTCTACGTGCCCGCCGACGCCCTGGACCAGGTGACCCGGTACGTCGGCGGCGAGCAGCCCAGCCTGGACCGGCTCGGCGGCGCGGACTGGACGAAGCGGAAGAACCGGGCGCGCAAGGCGGTCAAGGAGATCGCCGCCGAGCTGATCAAGCTCTACGCCGCCCGGCAGGCCACCCAGGGCCACGCCTTCGGCCCGGACAGCCCGTGGCAGCGCGAGCTGGAGGACGCGTTCCCGTTCCACGAGACGCCCGACCAGCTGACCACCGTCGACGAGGTCAAGCGCGACATGGAGCGCACCGTCCCGATGGACCGGCTGATCTGCGGCGACGTGGGCTACGGCAAGACCGAGATCGCGGTCCGCGCGGCGTTCAAGGCGGTCCAGGACGGCAAGCAGGTGGCGGTGCTGGTGCCGACCACGCTGCTGGTCACCCAGCACCTGTCCACCTTCGCCGAGCGGATGAGCGGCTTCCCGGTCGTGCTCAAGGGCCTCTCCCGGTTCCAGACCGACAAGGAGGCCGCCGAGGTGATGGAGGGGATCGCCGACGGCACGGTCGACGTCGTGGTCGGCACGCACCGGCTCTTCAACGCCGACGTGAAGTTCAAGGACCTCGGACTGATCATCGTCGACGAGGAGCAGCGGTTCGGCGTCGAGCACAAGGAGCAGATGAAGCGGCTGCGGACCTCGGTCGACGTGCTCTCCATGAGCGCGACGCCGATCCCGCGGACCCTGGAGATGGCGATCACCGGCATCCGCGAGATGTCCACGATCACCACCCCGCCCGAGGAGCGGCACCCGGTGCTGACCTACGTGGGCGGCTACGAGGACCGGCAGGTGGTCGCCGCGGTCCGGCGCGAGCTGCTCCGCGACGGCCAGGTCTTCTACATCCACAACCGGGTCAACTCGATCGAGAAGGCCGCCGCGAAGCTGCGCGAGCTGGTGCCCGAGGCCCGCGTGGCGACGGCGCACGGCCAGATGGGGGAGAAGCAGCTCGAGCAGGTGATGCTCGACTTCTGGGAGAAGCGTTTCGACGTCCTGGTCTGCACCACGCTGGTCGAGTCCGGCCTGGACGTCTCGAACGCGAACACGATGATCATCGAGCGCTCCGACACCCTCGGCCTCTCCCAGCTGCACCAGCTGCGTGGCCGGGTCGGCCGGAGCCGGGAGCGGGCCTACGCCTACTTCCTCTACCCGACCGAGAAGCCGCTGACCGAGACCGCGCACGAGCGGCTGGCCACCCTGGCCCAGCACTCCGACCTGGGCGGCGGCATGGCGATCGCGATGAAGGACCTCGAGATCCGCGGCGCCGGCAACCTGCTCGGCGGCGAGCAGTCCGGCCACATCGCCGACGTCGGCTTCGACCTCTACGTGCGGCTGGTCGGCGAGGCGGTGCGCGACTTCCGCGACGACAAGGTGGAGCACCTGGAGGAGGTGCGGATCGAGCTGCCCGTGGAGGCGCACCTGCCGCACGACTACATCCCCAGCGAGCGGCTGCGGCTGGAGATGTACAAGCGGCTGGCCGAGGTCCGCTCGGACGCCGACGTGGACGAGATCAACGCCGAGCTCACCGACCGGTACGGCGAGCCGCCCGAGGCCGCCGTCGCGCTGCAGCTGGTGGCGCGGTTCCGGGCGCGGGCGCGGGCCGCCGGCCTCACCGAGATCACCACGGTCGGCAAGAACATCCGGTTCGCGCCGGTCGTGCTGCCGGACTCGCGGACGGTGCGGCTGCAGCGGCTCTACCCGAAGTCGATCGTCAAGCACCAGCTCGAGTCGGTGCTGGTGCCCCGGCCCGGCATCCCCGGCAAGACCGGCACCCCGATCGAGGGCGTGGCGGTGCTGGAGTGGGCTCGGCAGGTGATCGACGCGGTGATCGACCCGCCGTCCCAGGGGTGATCCC
Source organism: Nocardioides sp. YIM 152588 (assembly GCF_040191335.1). Taxonomy (NCBI): domain Bacteria; kingdom Bacillati; phylum Actinomycetota; class Actinomycetes; order Propionibacteriales; family Nocardioidaceae; genus Nocardioides; species Nocardioides sp. YIM 152588. The sequence goes on from NZ_JBEGDJ010000006.1 coordinate 120,852, forward strand.
GCCCCGCCGTCCCGGGAGATCTGCCCGCAGGTGGGCCGGGCCTGCTTGAATGGCGGCGTGCGTCACACTCGCAGCCTCGTGTCCGCCACCGCCCTGACCGCCGCCGTCGCGCTCGGCGCCGCCGGGTGCGGCCTCAGCGACGACGCCCCGCGGCCCGGGGTGGCCGCGGAGGTGGACGGAACCGTGATCGGCGTCGACGACCTCACCACCCTCGTGGACGCGGTCTGCCTCAGCACCAAGGCGGGCGAGGGCACGGCGACCTCGCGCGGCGCGGCGGAGCGCGGCCTGCTCCAGCAGTGGATCGGCGCCGAGGTGGTCGCCGCCTACGCGGAGGAGTACGGGATCGACGTCGAGGCGCCCAGCAGCCGCACCTCCTCGATCCCGGGTTGGGACGAGATGAGCGACAGCGAGCAGAGCGCGGTCGAGGACTACCTCGACGCGGTCGGCCGGGCCCAGGCCGTCATGGACGCCGCCGGCGAGGAGGACGTGCCCGACCCGGACCGGTACGACGTGGTGATCAACCCCCGCTTCGAGATCGCCATCGAGGACGGGCAGTTCGTCGACGCGGCCGGCCAGCTCTCGGTGCCGGTGAGCGACACGGCCCTCGACGCGGCCAGCAGCGGTGAGCTGACGGCCGACCAGATCGCCGCCCTCCCCGACAGCCAGCTCTGCGGCCCCCGGCCCTAGGACGTGCCTCCCGAGCCCGACGCCGAGGAGCGCCCCGACGGCGCCGATCACGCCGATGACGCGGTCGCCGAGTTCGTCGCGGTGATGCGCCGGCTGCGCGCCGAGTGCCCGTGGAAGCAGGAGCAGACCCACCGCTCGCTGCAGCGCTACCTGGTCGAGGAGACCTACGAGACGCTCGAGGCCATCGACGTCGGCGCGGCCAGCGGGGAGTGGGCCCACCTGCGCGAGGAGCTCGGCGACCTGCTGCTGCAGGTGGTCTTCCACGCGGTGATCGCGGAGGAGGGCGGCGCCTTCGACCTCGAGGAGGTGGCCCGCGGGATCACCGCGAAGATGGTGCGCCGCAACCCGCACGTCTTCGGCGCCGCGGAGGCCGAGCTGGACGCGGACGCCGTCAACGACCTGTGGCAGCAGGCGAAGGCCGCGGAGAAGGGCGGCTCGGGGCCCGGCCCGCTGCCGCCCGACCTGCCCGCCCTCCTGTACGCCGACAAGACGCTGGACCGCCGCGAGCGGGCCGGGCTGCGGGTCGACGTCGACGCCGGGTCGCCCGAGCTGGGCGACCGCCTGCTGGCGCTGGTGGCCGAGGCCCGGGGCGCGGGGGTCGACCCGGAGCAGGCGCTCCGCGACGCCGTACGGCGCCTGGGCTGAGCCGCGAGTCGGCAGAAACTTCCTGCCGACTCGCGGTCCGGGCCCGTCAGTTTCTGCCGACTCGCGCTCAGCCCTCGCCGGCGAACAGCGCCCGGAACCGCCAGGTGCCGTCGCCGCTGACGACCGTGGCCGGGCCGGTGACCCGCCCGCCGCTGAACGGCACCGAGCGGAGGCTGCCGTCGCTGGACCCGTAGAGGATCCGCCCGCCGGCGAGCGTGAGCCCGGCGGCGGAGCTGAAGCTGACCCCGCCTGCGTCCGCGGTGAACGTCTGCGCGCCGACGTACTCGGTGGCCGCGGTGTCGTCGGGGTTCGGGGTGTCCGCGCCGCGCGGCATGAAGTACCGGTAGTACAGGCGGCTGTCGCCGGAGACCGTGTAGTAGATCCGGAACGTCTCCGGGTCGAAGAACATGCCGGTCATCGACGAGATCGCGAAGGGGATCCGGTTGCCGTTGTCCGGGTCGTCGTGCAGGTCGACCTGGGTGGCCGGGCCGAGCGCGCCGGTGGCCGCGTCGAAGGAACGGCGGTAGAGGTTGTTGTCCGTCCGGCCGTAGTAGAGGTCGCCGTTGAGCAGGAACCCGCCGCGGACCCCGGACCAGTCCTCGACGTCGTCGACGGTGGCCGCGGGGCCGGTGGGGGCGCCGGTGGCGTCGACCGGCCGCCGCTGCAGCTCGGCGCCGGCGGCGCCGGCCTGCGAGGAGTCGAGGATCTCGATCGCGTCGATGAACGCGCTACCCACCACGCCGTCCAGGTCGATGTCGACCTGGCCGTCGCTGACCGTCGAGTACGACGCCATCACGGCGACCCGGTGGCCGCCGGCGGCCTCGACCACGTCGAAGTCGTCCAGCACGAGGGCGCCGTCGACGGTCACGTCGAACTTCCGGTCGCCGACCGAGGAGCTGCTGGAGCTCTGGTTGGCGAAGTAGAGGCGGACCGTGATCGGGGTGCCGGACGGGATGTTCAGGTTCCAGTCCTGGTCGCCGTAGCGCTCCCGTTGGAAGACCGCGGTCGGCGTGCTCGACGGCACGCCGCTCATGTCCACGGAGCTGCTGTAGAAGCCGCTGAGCCCGCCGCTGACCAGCCCGAAGTGGCCCGACCAGGAAGGTCCGCCGTCGGTGGACGAGGTGGTGCCGAACGCATCGCCGGCGTTGATCCGGGCGAGCACATTGGTCGGGGCCTCGGCGTAGGTGGCGCCGAACAGGTCGTTGGGCAGGGTCGCGGTGGTCACCGACGGGGAGGTGGCGCCGCCGGCCAGCGGCAGGAAGGCGATCCTGCCGCGGCGCTGGTTGTTGAACAGGGTGGTGTCGCTGCCGACCCAGAGGCCGTCGGCGGTGGCGTACAGCGCCTGCGCGCCGACCCCGCGGTCGCGGCCGGGGTTCCAGGCGAACGGCATGCCGTTGACCGGGTGCAGCGCGGCGATGCCCTCGCGCGGGATGGCGCCGGGGCCGGCCTGGTCGCCCTGGAAGGGGTTGTTCTCCCAGCGCATGTGGCCACCGACGTACACGGCGGAGCCGGTGACGGCCACGCCGTAGGTGGTGTCGCCGCCGGTGTAGGTCACCCAGGTCGGGTCGTTGCCGGTCTGGCCGGTCTCCCAGCGGCTGACCGTGTCGCAGAGGGTGTTGTTGTTGGCCCCGCCGGCGAACGCGCCGGTGGTGGAGACCACGAAGTAGGAGCCGTCGGGGGAGAAGTCGAGGTCCCGGGTGAAGGTGTCGAACGCCTGCGCGCAGACGCTGTGGGAGCGGTCGAACCGGTTGGTGAAGAAGGGGGCGAGGGTGGCGGTGGCGCCGCTGAGGTCGATCACGGCCACCTGGCTGCGGGTCTGGCCGGCGACGGCGCCGAAGTTGCCGATCACGGCCAGGCGGGTGCCGTCGGGGCTGACGTCGAAGCGCTTGACGTTGGTCTTGCCGGGGTTGCTGCCGCTGGGGTTGTAGACGCCGGTGAAGGGGAGGTCGAACGAGGTGAGCGGGGTGCCGCGGACCGGGTCGAGCTCGGCGAGGTGGCCGATCTCGTAGACCACCTTGCGCGACTTGAGGGTGGGGAAGCCGCCGCCGACGAAGAGCCGGCCGTCGTGGTAGCCGACCTCGTTGACCACGGACTTCGGGGTCACCTTGAACTGGGCCATCGCGGAGCCCGAGGGGTTGAGCTTGACCACCCGCTTGTACTTCTTCTCGCCGCCGACCATGCCGAAGGAGCCGCCGACGAAGACGTTGGTGCCGTCGGTGGCCAGCGAGTTGCCGGTGCCGTTGCCGAGGTTCGGGTCGTAGTCCGGGTCGATGACGCCGGTCGCCGCGTCGAAGGCGAAGATGCCGTTGCGGACCAGGTCGTCGGAGGTGTCGGCGTAGGTGCCCGACGGGCTGACCGAGGTGAAGGTCCCGGTGGCGATGATCCGGCTGCCGACCTGGATGATCGCCTGGACCGAGCCGTCCATGACGTGCGGGGTGCCGAGCTGCGGCATCTCTGCCACCAGCCCGTCCCCGTGGTCGGCGTTGAACGCCTGGCCCGGCGTGGCCGCGAGGCCGACCAGCGCCAGAGCGGCGGTGATACCCGTCGCGACGGCGCGACGTGACGAACGTACGTGCATGATGCCCCCATCACATTCCGGTCCCTGTCCCCGGACCCCGATAACGGGCTGACGCTACGTCGCGGACATCCGGCGTCACATCCTCGTTACTGGGGAAAGACGCCTAGACATCTCCTGTCCCGCCGTCCCGGGACCAACGCCCCTAGGGCGTCCGGCGGGGCGGGCGTGGAGTGGAGGTGTGAGCGATCGCGCGACCGCCGGCCTCGCTGGCGCCCTCTTCCTGATCGGCACCGTCGCCGGTCTGGTGGGGCTTCCCCTGCAGGAGTCGGTGGTCGGCGACGACTGGCTGCGGGGGGCCGCGGCGCACCCGGACCGGCTGGCCACCGGCGTGCTCCTCGAGCTCGTCCTCGGCGTCGCCGTCGTCGGCATCGCCGTGGTGCTCTACCCGGTCCTGCGGCGGCGCACGGAGCGCCTCGCGGTCGGCTACCTGGTGGCCCGGGCCCTGGAGGGCGCGGTCTACATCGGGGGCGCGACCGCGGTGCTCACGCTGACCACCGTCAGCGAGGAGCACGCGACGACGGGCTCCGAGGCGTTCGCGGCGGTCGGGGAGTCGCTGCTCGCCGGGCGCGACTGGGCCGGGCACTCCGTGCTCGACGTCGCGGTCTTCCCGGTGGGCGCGATCCTGCTCAACGCCGCCCTGATGGCGGGGCGGCTGGTCCCGCGCTGGCTGGCGGTCTGGGGTCTGGCCGGCGCGGCGGCGTACCTGGTCTCCGGGGTGCTCGTGACCTACGGGTTGGAGCCGCTCTCGGCCCCGCAGGTGCTGCTCGAGGCGCCGCTCGGCCTCCAGGAGGTCGCGCTGGCGCTGTGGTTGATCGTGAAGGGCTTCTTGCCGGCCGTGCGGCCGGTGGAGCCCGCGACGGAATCGATGATGGCGGAGGTGGAACGATGAGCAGGCGAGACGACGACATGGCCGCGGCCGAGAAGCGGGCGCGGGCGCTGACCGACCTGCAGTGGCACGTCGGGGCGTACGTGATCCTGAACGTCTTCTTCTGGATCCTCGACCTCGCGGTCGGGCAGAGCGGCCTGCAGTGGGCGTTCTGGGTGACGCTCTTCTGGGGGCTGGGGCTGGCCTTCCACGTGCTCAGCTACATGGTCGAGGGGCGCCAGGTCGAGCGCCGGGCGGCCCGTCGCTACGAGCGCGATGAGCGCGACGAGCGTGAGGAGCGCGACGAGCGCCACGAGCGCCACGGGCGCCACGAGCGCGAAGGGCACTACGAGCGCTACGAGCGCGACGGCAGCGAGGAGCGGAGCGAGCGGTGAGAACCGAGCGGTGAGAACACGGGGGTGCGCCCGCTCGGCGCACCCCGTGCGCCGGCCGTCGGGGTTACCGTGGCCCCATGGGCGCCGACCCCTGGCTCGCCGGTGACCGCTACGAGCCCTACGTGGGCCGGTGGAGCCGGCTGGTCGCGCCACGGTTCCTGGCCTGGCTCGCCGCGCCCGCGGGCCTGCGCTGGATCGACGTCGGCTGCGGCACGGGCGCGCTGACGGCGGCCGTCGCGGAGCACACCGAGCCCGCCTCGGTGCTGGGTGTCGACCCGTCGCCGGGGTTCGTGACCTGGGCGGCCGAGCACCACGCGGCGCCGGGCGTCGCCTACCGGGTCGGGTACGCCGACGGGCTGGAGCCGGGCGGCGCCGACGTCGTCGTCTCCGGGCTGGTGCTCAACTTCCTGCCCGACCCCGACGCCGCGCTGGCCGCGATGGCGGCCGCGGCGCCGGGCGGCACGGTGGCGGCGTACGTGTGGGACTACGCCGGCGGGATGGAGCTGCTGCGGCTGTTCTGGGACGCCGCCGTCGCGGCCGACCCGACGGCGGCACCGCTGCACGAGGCGCGCCGCTTCCCCGGCTGGGGTGCCGAGGACCTCGCGGCCCGGTGGCGTGCCGCGGGCCTGGCCGAGGTCGAGACCACGGAGGTCGACGTCGAGGCGACCTACCCCGGGCCGCTGGCGGTGTGGGTGCCGTTCCTGGGCGGCACCGGCCCGGCGCCGGGCTACGTGGCGTCCCTGGCCGACCCGCAGCGGGACGCGCTGCGCGACCGGTTCCTCGCCGGCCTGCCGGTCGGTGCGGACGGCCGGGTCCGGCTGACCGCACGGGCCCATGCGGTGCGCGGCCGGGCCTGAGGCCGGGCGGCCGCGGGGCCGCAGCGCGACGGGCCCGCCGCCACCCTCGGGGGGTGACGGCGGGCCCTCCTGCTGGCCTCCCCACAGGCCCGGGCCCGTCCCCGTCGGGGCCCGCTCCTGCCGCGGCACCTGGTGGGTCGGTGCTCAGCGGCTGAAGATCTCGCTGGTCGCGGTCGAGTAGTCGTGGGCCGGCAGGTAGTCGACCCACACCCGGCGCCAGTCGCCGCGCAGCTTCACCGCGAACGAGCCCTCCTGGTCGACCTCCCCGTCGAGGTACCGGTACCGCTCCGGCCTGCCCTCCCCGCTCGGGTCGAGGGTGACGATCACGCTCCCGCCGGTGACCGGCATCCCGTCGTCGGTGGTGATCAGGCGGCCGAAGACGGTCTCGTCCTGGGCGTCGACCTCCTCGAAGATCACCTGCCGGCCGACCTGCACCTCGGCCATCGCGCCGCCCAGCAGGCCGAGCGAGTGCCGCTCCGGGTCCTTCGGGTGCAGCGCCCAGGCCGAGAGCCCGACCCGGTTCGGGACCCGGGTCAGCTTCATGACCTCGTCCCAGTTCAGGTCGTCGAGGTCCGGCGGCAGGTCGTCCTCGCCGCGGACCGGCGCCCACTCGAACATCACCTTGACCTTCTTGGTCTGCTTGGCCTTCAGGCGCAGCCAGCGGTGGTCGACCAGGACCCGGTAGGTCCGGTTCGTCTGGCCGGCGTTGAGGTAGACGTAGGTCGGCTCGTCGTACGGGTTGCTGACCTCGACCGTGGTCGACTCCCGGGTCGACGGCGACGCGGTGGACGGGATGAACCGGTCGTAGTTGGTCTGGGCCATGTTGTTGAGCTCGGTCAGCTCGACGATCCCGGTGCCGGCGTCCTGGAAGAGCGGGATCCGGGCGATCACGCAGTAGTGGCCGCTGGCCGGGGCGACCCAGGTCGCGTTGAACTCGACCGTCCCGCCCGGCGGGATGGACCGGGTGTCGCTGCCCAGGAACGTCTCAGGGGCGTTGGAGACCGTGTAGTTCTTGACGTAGAAGTTGACCACCACGTCGTTGGCCGCGACGTTGCCGCCGTTGCGGACGGTGGCGACCAGCGTGTTGGCATGGCCGGCCCAGGGGACGTTGGCCCACTCCGGGCGGGTGGCGCTGCGGGCGTTGCGGACCTCGAGGTCCGGGCTCTGCCAGGGCCGCGACGGCGAGGCCGGCCAGGGGCGGATCGACGGGTCGGGGCGGCCGTTGGCGCCGTACCGGACCCGGACGTCGGCGCTGGTGCCGTTGGTGGCGCTGACGTCGACCCGGAACTCCTGGGGGAAGCCCGGCGTCGTGTAGTCGGTGTCGATGTACTTGCTCCCGTTGGTCAGCACCGCACCGTCGTCGTTGGCGTGCTTGGGCAGCAGCAGGACCTGGGGGCGGGGGATCGGGGCGGTGCTGGGGTCGGTGGCCACGTCCGTGCCGAGCACGCGGGAGTCGGCCGGCAGGCTCTGGTCGCCGATCTGGGGCGCCTGCTCCTTGCGGTACTCGAAGTAGTAGTTGGAGCCGTCGGAGATGCGCACCTCGATCGCCTTCGACTGGCCCGCGGGTGGCGCGCCGAGCTCGAGCGGGTGCAGCCGGACCGTCTGGTCGACCGGGCCGCCCGACGCGCTGAAGTTGAGGGTGCGGATCCACTCGGGGCGCACCCACCCGAGCCGCATCTTCTGCGACACCGACATGTGCGGGTGCGGGTCGTCGGCGTCCATCAGCTCCCAGGCCCCGGGGTTGCGGCCCGCGACCGCGGGCGTGTACTGGTCCCACAGCCCGAGGTTGTGGCCCAGCTCGTGGGAGGCGGTCTCGAAGATCTCCCGGTCGTTGCCGGGCTGCTGGCCCCAGTCGGCGACCATCGAGATGAAGCCGAGGCTGAGCGCGCCGTCGCCGGTCGTGTACGGGCCCCACTTGCCGATCGAGGCGAAGGGCCAGGCCGCGCGCTCCGGCTGGGTCGCGGTCGCGGGCACCCGGGGCGACACCATGATCACCGTGTCGAAGTCGCGGAAGTCGACGTCGGCGTCGGCCGCGGCGATGGTGGCGTCGACCAGCGTGCCCTTGAAGCTGCTGTCGTCGGTGTCGAAGTAGGACCCCCAGGCGCCGCTGAGGTTGTACGGCCCGAACGGCGTGACCGAGAGGGTCAGGTTGCCGTAGGAGGCCTCCTCGTAGAACGTGCGGACGCTGCGGACCTTGCCGTGGTCGAGGACCCCGTTGGTCAGCTCGTCCATCCACAGGTCGCGCAGCGCGTCGCGGTCGGCCTGCGCGGTGGAGTACCGCGCGGAGGAGGTGTCGACGAAGACCAGCGCGATCCGCCAGGTGCCCGACACCGGGGTGGTGCGGGTGTTCTGGGGGCCCTCCGGCCCGCCGCCCCAGGCGCCGCCGATCGGGTGGGAGATGTCCTGGTCCGAGGAGAACCAGAAGCCGGGGCCCTTGGTCCGCTTGCGCCCCCACCGGTCGGAGAGGACCACGGTGGTGGCGCCGAGGACGTCGCCGGTGGCCCGGTGGATCGCGACCAGCTCGTGCTTCCCGACCTCGTGGCCGGCCAGCAGCATGATCTTCGGGTTCTGCGGGTCGTGCTTGCGCCCGCGGGCGACCGAGACGATGCCGGCGCCGGGCGAGCTGAGCTCGTAGCGAAGGTCGTCGGCGGTGAGGCCGGTGCCCGGGTCGATCGCGACCTTGACCGGCAGGTAGGAGCCGACGAAGGTACGCCGGCGGGTGGGGGTGAGCTCGACGTCCATGACGTGCCTCCGGGCTGCGGTGTGAGGGTGGGTGCAGGGAGGACCGGCCGGCGGCGCGCCTGATACGCGTCCGGCCGGTCGAGCCTGTCGGGACCTCAGACCCCCAGCGCCGCGAACGCCGCCGCCGTCGCCAGCGCGGTGCGGTCGTCGCCCGCCGCCTCGCGGGCCCGGAGCAGCACCTCGTCCGGGGCCGCGCCGGCGCCCAGCCCGGCGTGCAGCCCGACCATCAGGTCCACGGTCGCCGCGTCGTTGACCTCGGCCACGCTGGCCACGATCCCCGCGGTCCCCAGCGACAGCAGCGAGGCGACCAGCCCGAGCAGAGCGTGCTCGCCCACCGGCACCATCACGCCGGAGTCGCAGGCCGACAGCACCAGCCGGTACGGCGGCGCGTGCAGCAGCTCGAGGTCGTGCACGGTCAGCGGGCCGTCGTCGAGAGCGAGGGAGGAGAACATCGGGCTGTCCGGGCGGAAGCGGCCGTGCGCCGCCACGTGCGCCAGCGTGGCGCCGTCGAGCGCCTCCAGGGTGGCCGGGGCCGTCGCCGCGCCGTCGCGCAGCAGCGTCCAGTGCGGGTGGTCGGCGGCGAGCACGTCGACCTCGGCGCCGCCGGTGCCCAGGCCGGGGCCGGCCACCAGCACCGTGCGGTCGCCCTCGGGGCGCCGGCGGTCCCGCGCGCGCAGCCACATCGCGGCCGACGGCACCACGCTCACCGGGCGCGGGGCGAGCACGGGCAGCAGGCCCCACGGGGCGGTGTGCAGCCGGGCCGGCGCGGAGATCACCACCCGCGCGCTCGGCGGCGCGGCGGCCAGCGCGGGCGCGGCCGCGCCGAGCAGCGCCCCCTGCAGGCGCTCGCCGATGCCGCCGAGGTCGGCCGGGCGGCCACGGGCCACCTGGCGGAGCAGGAACCGCGCGGCGGTCAGCGCCTCGACGGCCTCGGCGAGCGTTCCGCCGGCGTGGCGTCGTACCCGGCCGCGGGTGACGGTGAGCAGGTGGAGGTGCCCGTCGACCTCGACGATCTCGACGAGGACGTCGCCGTCGACGGCGTCGACCAGGCGTGGCACGTCCAGGCGGGCGGTGGCGCCGGCCGTCCCCGGCAGCCGGTGGAGGCGGTGCCGGATCGCGGTCTCCAGCGCCGCGCGGCCGCCCCGCCCGCCGCGGGTGCCCTGGTTGCCGATCAGGGGGGCCTGCCGGCGCAGCTCGGCGAGTTGCTCGGCCAGGCGCGCCTCGGCCGGGGGCCGGGTCGGCGGCTGGGTGAGGTCGGCGGCCCGCCACCGCTCGGTCCACTCGAGCAGCCGCCGCGGGCCGCCGGCGGCGAGGGCGTGGCGCAGCGCGAGGTGTGCGAGGTCGTCGCCGTGGCGGGTGGCCAGCGCCCGCAGTTCCGAGCTGCCCAGCGTCATCCGGTGGTCGTCGAGCGCCGTCAGCCCGCTCGCGCAGGCGTGCGGCAGCTCCGGCAGCGCGGCGGCCAGCGCCACCCCGGCCGCGATCCCGACCGAGGTCTCCAGCGCCGAGGAGACCACCACCGGCAGCCCGATGCGCTCGG